>JAZLAO010000094.1:0-1744 GCA_045613205.1 Eubacteriales bacterium
GGACTTAACTTAAATACGAATATTGCAAACGATATTAGTGTTGTTGGCAATAGCACACAGCTTAAACAAATCATATCCATTTTGCTTGATAACGCTATTTGTCATAGTAAAGGCGGGAGTGAAGTTTGGCTAACCTTGACCAAGGAACACGGATTTGCAAAACTGTCTGTTATCAATAAGGGAGATGAGATTCGCGCTGAACATCGTGAGCAGATTTTTGAGCGTTTTTATCGTGTGGATACTGCCCGTAACGGTGAGGACAAGCATTACGGTCTCGGACTTGCTATTGCTAAAGCAATTATCACTTCGCATAATGGTCATATTGAGGCACAGTGCTATAATGGATTCGTTGAATTCAAAGTTCAAATACCTACTCAGTAAATCATATATATGATAGTTTTACGTTTTTGCGCAAGTTTGATATCCACCAACAAACCGCTTGTGCCAAAAAACTTGACGGCAGGGAGCTTAACTTCTCTCTGCCGCCGTTTACTTTATTTATCTTCTACGTACTTTTTAATGGTTTTAAATGATTTTTCACTGATAACGTGTTCTATCCTGCAAGCATCCTCAGATGCGGTTTCCTCATCAATGCCGAGCATCATAAGAACCTTGCTTAGTATCGTGTGACGCTCATAGATCTTCTGTGCAAGGGCAAGGCCATCATCGGTGAGGGTGATATAGCCATCTTTGTCAACGGAGATATAATTCGCTCTCTTTAGATTACCTACCGCCCGGCTGACGCTGGGCTTACTGTAATTCATATGTTCCGCTATATCAATAGAACGAACAGAAGATTTTTTCTGACTAAGGACAAATATTGTTTCGAGATACATCTCGCCCGAAGGTTTTAATCCCATAATCTACACTCCAAAATAAAACTAATTACTATTGTTAGGATACCACAAAGAAAGCGAAAAATCAATTATATACTTTCATTGATGTTCACAAAGTCGGTAAAAAAGGAGAATTTTTCTAAAAAAGCTATTGACAAATCAACGAATATCGATTATACTATTTCAAGGTTAGCGATGGCTAACTATATTTTAGAGTTAACGGTTAGCAGAAACTAACCGCTACACAATACGGTGGTAACGGATATGAATTTGAGAGAAGTAGAAGAAGGAAAAGAATACATTATTCAGAAAATCAACACAGACGATGAAGAACTGAATGCTTTTTTGTTTTCTCTCGGTTGTTATAGTGGTGAAACCATTACGGTGATTGCCCACCGCAAAGGCAGTTGTACCGTTTCCATTAAGGATGCTCGATATAATATCGACAAACAATTGGCAGAAGCCATTATTGTATAAAGTAAAAGAATAGGCTGCGGCTTATTTTTTTAGCCTATCAGTTAGCGATTGCTAACTGGTGTTTGTAACTTTATCCGAGAGGATTTATATAAAGTTAAGAAATAGGAGGAAAACCCAATGAGAATTGCTTTGACAGGCAACCCAAACTCAGGTAAGACTACAATGTATAATGCCCTAACCGGTCGTAACGAAAAGGTTGGTAACTGGGCAGGTGTTACCGTAGATAAGAAAGAACACCCTATTAAGAAGGCGTATGCAGGAAGTGAGCAGATTACTGCCGTTGACCTTCCCGGCGCGTACTCTATGTCCCCCTTTACAAGTGAGGAGAGTATTACAAGTTCTTACGTAAAGAACGAAAATCCCGACGTAATCATCAACATCGTGGATGCGGATAATTTAAGCCGTAGCCTTTTCTTTACCACACAGCTTTT
>JAZLAO010000095.1:0-3385 GCA_045613205.1 Eubacteriales bacterium
ACCTCGACGTACTTTATAAGGTCGCGCATAGCCTTGGAATTATTGAGCCTCGGACGGTAGTCCCACACGCCCTTGGTGCTCACTCCTATAATATGCGGATGCGGGAAAATTCCAATCACAAAGGGAGAGTCGGTGTAAGCCGCGAGAAACTCCTCGTAGGTATTAGCCTGGCTGAAATTGTTTGCATTAAGTGTTATAAGCTCACCTGAGCGACGGTGAAGCCTGCCAAAACGGTCGGGCTCAACGTACTGTATCTCACTCTCACAGCCGGGATATACGATAGGCTCCATATCCTCGCGCATCTCGTCGTACGCAGTAAAGCCGCGGAAAAAGTTTTCGTGGTCGATGGTTTCGGAGTGGTCGGTAATGACAGCCAGGTCGCGCAGATTTTCTTTTTTTATGTATTCAAGGTAATCGGGGTAAAGAGCCTCGGTGCGCGCGATAAATTTATCGTGAACGTGCTCCTTGCTCGTATGGGAATGAAGGTCACCCTTGTAAAAATTCATCTTCTCGCCCGAATAGTCGCGCCTTGCCCTTGAACGAACGAGGCAGGTATAGGTTTCGCCATTATACGTTGCTGTAACGGTAGCCTCACCGGGCTTCATAAAAGTGAGCAAAACGCCGTAGCCGAACGCCCCGTGATAGCATCCCGCAAAGCTTTTCACCTTAATTGCGTCACTGCTTGAGGACCATCTTATCCTCTCAAATTTCAAATTTTCTTCGGACACGAGCCAAAGCGGTGCAACGTCTCCGACGAAGGATTTGATTTCGGTTCTTGATATTCTTATACTCATAACGCCTCCGCAGTTTATTGATTTTAGACAATTATACACCACACAATAATTTTTGTCAATATAAAACAAATTTTTAAATATTTACGTCTTGACTGCGCTCTGTAAATATGATAAAATACTGTTTAATAATTAGGAAAGCGAGGTGAAGAAATTTGGCTGAGAACTTAAATAACGGCACGGACGGCTGCTTGGTAAGCGCACCGAAAAACCCCAAAAAAGACACAGCTCGGCTTGTTGCAGCCTCAATTCTCATTCTTCTCGCAAATCTTCTCTTCTTCCTTATGGTATGGATTATCGACAGATATGACGAGGTTCATTTTGACCAAATTTTGTATCAGTTAAAATCTCCTGCCAGCGGGACAAGTGCTACAATAATCTGGGACGCTATACTCCGCATAGTTGTCGTCGGTGTGCTCGTTGCGGTGCTTGAGATTTTCCTCTATCTTTTCCTTTCGGGAAGACTTGCGGACAAGCTGAAAAGAATTCAAAAATACGTGATTTATTCAGCGTCGCGGGTAGCAGCGTTCTTCAAAAAACGCTTTATGCCAATCGCTTCCATGGCGCTCGTGCTTTCAATACTTTTGTTTATCTTCCGCCTTGGCATTCACAGCTTCGTTCTGAATATCTTTACAAAGTCCGACTTCATAGAGTCTCATTACGTAGACCCCGACAAAGCTAAAATAACCTTCCCCGAAGAGAAGAGAAACCTTATATACATATTCCTTGAATCGATGGAAAACACCTTTTCCGATACCTCAGCGGGCGGTAAGATAACCGACAATTTTATTCCCGAGCTTTCAAGTCTCGCGGAGCAAAACGTAAGCTTCACCCTTGACGGAAAGCTTGGCGCTTACTCCTACGTCGGAACAAATTGGACCGCAGCGGCAATGTTCGCGCAAACGTCAGGCGTTATAATAAAGGTTCCCATCAACTTTGACTCATACAGCAGCGACGGTACCTACATGCCCGGAATCACCACCCTCGGAGACATTCTCTCGCGCGAGGGATACGAGCAATCCTTGCTTCTCGGCTCCGATGCCGGCTTCGCGGCACGCGACGTATATTTCACCGAGCACGGAAGCTACAACATCATCGACATATATTCGCTGAAAGAGGACGGTAAGCTCCCCGAAGATTATCGGGTATGGTGGGGCTTTGAGGACACAAAGGTTTTTGATTTTGCAAAAACCGAGCTTCTTCGTCTTGCAGAGCTTGGAAAACCCTTTAATTTCACAACTCTGACCGCCGACACGCACTTCCCCGACGGATACGTTTGCGAGAATTGCGGAGATGACTACGAGGAACAGTACTCTAACGTTCTTGCCTGCTCGTCAAAGCAGGTCTACGGGTTCATAAACTGGATAAAAGAACAGCCTTTCTACGAAAACACAACTATTGTGCTCTCGGGTGACCATCTGACTATGGACCCCGAGTTCCTTGCCGATATTGATGAAAACTATATCCGCACGACCTACAACTGCATTATAAACCCCGCGATAGAGCCGATACGCGAAGCAGGCAGAGAGTTTGCAACCTTTGATATGTTCCCGACAACCCTTGCGGCACTTGGCGCGGCTATCGAGGGAGAAAGGCTCGGCCTCGGCACAAATCTTTTCTCGTCCGAGGAAACCCTCACCGAAAAATACGGCTACGACAAGCTCGAAGAGGAGCTCAGCAAGGCCTCGGACTTCTATATCGAAACCTTCTACGACGAGGAAACCAAAAAGAAATTTGAAGAGGAAACGAAATAAAAAAAGCTTTGCTTTCAAATAGGTGCGAGGAGAAATAAAATGAACGCGATTATAGAAAAGAAAATAGGAAGAAACATCAGCGTTCTTCGTGAAAAAGCCGGACTCACTCAAGACCAGGTTGCCGCGCGGCTTCAAACGAGCGGGTGCGATATAACGAGAAGCGCCCTTGCTAAAATCGAAGTTGGGCAAAGGCATCTGTATCCCGACGAAATCGTTTTACTGAAGAAAATTCTGTCAACTACTTACGATGAAATTTTCGATATCGAATAAAATTTTAGAATAGACAAACCAAAAACCGCTTGCAGCCGCAAGCGGTTTTTGTAATTGTGCTAACAATAAAAAAACGAGGAAAACCGTAGGTTTTCGACCATGATTTCCTCAAATTTGCGCTTATTATCAAAAGGGTACTGTGTTTTTCACAATACCCTTTGTTTTTTATTCGGTTGTGCCTAGGCAAGAGCCCCTATTCATCTTCAGCCGATTATTCCCTTTATCTTGCTCACCGCGTCGGTAAATGCAAGCTCGGGAGTTTCGTATTTATAGGGGTTATCAAAGGACTTGCCGGCAATGGCGTTAAGTCCCGAGAAGGTCTGAAGATGCGGCTCAAGGGTTATAAAGAAATCCTTTTTCGAATACTCTCCGTGCGCTCTGAGAAGCTCGGCAATCTGACCTTCACCGCAGCCGGGCGGAACTATCGCGCCGGCAGAAAGCGAATCCTTGATGTGAAAATACTCGATATATTCCTTGAGAAGCTCGTAGGCATCGGGATAGGGCTTGTAATTATCAAGAACGAAGTTGCCCATATCGAACACGCACTTAAGCTCACCGCCGAAGTAATCG
>JAZLAO010000096.1:0-24735 GCA_045613205.1 Eubacteriales bacterium
TGATTTTATAGGACAACGGTGTATTTCCAACTCTCGCAAAAAAATCGACGGTTTTCGTCAAATTGACCTACTTTGGCAAGAGATATTTCGAAATTCCCGCTTTCTCGGTCTTCGAAAACCGAAAAATTTGAAAGCTGAAGCTGTTCACTCTCTCCATCGCGGCGATTATCAATGAGGGTTAAGCTACTTTTGTCAAGAAGTCCGCTTTTTTCATCTATTCTACATATATAAAGCGGAAATCTCGGGAAGTTTCCGTATGCTTTTTCGTCCGAAATATTTCCTACCCAGTATAATCCGCCGTTTTTTGTTGAACGGATAAAGTTAGAGCATGTTGCCGCGGAATATATTGGTTCCCCGGTGTCAAAATGCCAAGGAGCAGGGCGTGTGAAGTTTTTTGCTCCGTCATCGGAATAGGCGTACCATTTGTAGCTTGGCGTTCCGTCTTTGATTCTGGTATTCCACTCTTCCTTCCTCACGTTAGAGCCGCGCATAACAAGAAGGATTCTTCCGGACTCAAGCTCTGCAAGTATGGGTTCATCTATACCGCGCGAGGAACTTAAATCGTCGAGAATTATGGGGTTTGAAAATGTGAAATCGTATTCTTTGGAAATTTTATTGTATTTACCTCGCGCAACTATTACGGCGCGGTGTAGGGTGGGGCAGCTAGGAAACACTTGATTTACGTCAACACCCGACATTTTGCATGCAACGGGTATCGGAAGTCCCACAGGAACGGCAATATCACCGTTCTTCAGAACTATGGGGGGATTAAGATAGCCGCGGTTTCTTTGCAGAAATTCGGGGTTGCTTGGATTTTTTTGGTCAAAATCGACCCCATTCTCGTACATAACAAGCTTTTTTGAAATTATCTCACCGACGCCCGAGTCTGATATCGCTATATACTGATGGTCAAAAAAAGCGAGTTTTCCTTCCTTCCAATATTGCGCATACGCCTGCTTATGCCCGCCTACGAAATATCTCGTCCACCACGTAGACACGTAATGGCAGTGAATCGGATTCCATATTCTCGGAGTTTCTAAAGAAATCAACTCGTCCTCACCAAAGATTTGGGAATATTCACGTTGTTCAAGCGGTATCCATTCCGTATAACTTTTTCCGTTATCTGCGCTAATTCTGTATTCGGTTTTGTTTACGTAGTCGCTCTCGTGTTGAGTTGTTCTTACTTCTTTGCACTCATATCCGGCAGGGTAGAGGTATTCTTTTTTATAAGTAACAGCGCCTCGGCTTTCGTCAGCTTCAGAAATTCGTTCTGAAATTATCTTCATTTTTCACTCCTTGGGTATCTATCTTCGGTAAATCAATGATTTTATGGGGTAGTGAAGCAAAACTTGCATCCACCGTCATCGTTGTAATAAAGAAGTTCAAACAGCAGTCCCGCCGCATCGGCAATCACCGAGTAAAGCGTTCTCGTTTCTTCAATATAATACTCGCTGGGGCTTTGATAAAGCGTGTGCATATATTCAATGACGGGGCTTTTTGTGACGGTAACGGTAAGCGTGTTTTCTGAAATCTCGGTGCCTAAAACATCACTTGCCTCTTCAACCTCGTATACCGACTCAATCCACATCTTAAGGGCGGAAAGACCGCCTTTTTTCACCTCTTCAATTTTTGGAGCGTAATAGTATTTCACGTAGTCTGTAAGGAAGTCTACAACAGCCTCCGCACCGTAGACGTCGCCGCAGTATTTGAGCGCGTTATCTCCGAGAAGATGAAAATCACGGTGCAGATATTTGTTGTCCTCGCTCTTCATATCAAATACAGCGCAATCTTCGGTGGGTGCTGTGTAGTCAAAATTCGGTTTCTTGCCTTTTTCGTAAAGCAGAGCGGAGCATTCCGCACAGTCGATTTTTGAATGGTCGCGCTCGTAAGCAATGCCGTATTTTTCAAGAACTCTTGAGTAAATCACGTTGCAATGCTCGCAATAGTTATGGTATGGCGTGACGTGCTCGAGCGCGTTTAACATTCCTTTTGACGGGCAGTGCCTCATATGAGAATAGCGGTATTTTAGCTTGTCGTTGGTTATCTCGTAAAGGTCGCACGCCTCCTCGGTAAGAGTGTGTCCCCAATAAGCCTTTGCGCCCTCGTATCCGCCGAGCATCTCGCATTTGTAGGCTAGGGAATTGGGATTCGTTTTATCTCCAATGCTCGTATCTGATATATGTATCCAATATTTCATTACGGCATCGGCACCGTCTTTCTTTTCAAGAAACTTGAAAAATTCGCTATAAAGCGGGATGAATTCTGTACAGGAAATCATAGCTTTATATTTCCCCGATTTTCTTCATGGTTTCAAGAAGCGTGTTTTTGACTTCTGCACTTAACGGCAAACAGTAGTCCTGATGGAAATTTCCTTCAAAGCCTATAAGATTCATACAATAGGTAAAGCATGGCATAAGGTCGTTTGCAATCATAGTGTTTCGCATAAGAAGAATGTTGTCGAGGTGTACTCTTGCAAGCGCGTAGTTTTCGTTTTTGATAGCCTCAAACATAGCCGTTCCGTTTTTGGGCGTGCAGGTGAACATACCGTCAAGGTTTTTCTTAATACCCATCATATTGGCATAATCAAAGCTGTCAAGACCGCTGTAAAGGCAGCTGAAGTTCTTATCGGGATATTTTCTGCCGATAGCGTGGATAAGCTCCCAGTCGGCCGTTTTTATTCCTTTGATATTAGGGTGGCTTATAATCTTATCTATAACGGAAATTGTGATTTTGGATTTTGTAACATATGCAAGGTCATAGAGGAAAATGGGGTAGGGTGATTTATCTGCAATAGTAGTATACCAGTTTACCATTTGCGCTTCGTTCATCGTCGCGTAATAGGAGTTAGTGAGAACGATACCGTCGATTTTTTTACCTTCGCCGATAAGAGCGATTTTCTCCATAACCTTAACTATTGACGTATCCATAGCGCCGACGAAAAGGGGGCATGCGCCGTCAACCTCGTCAACTGCGATTCTTACCGCATCGGCATACGCGGAGTTTGTAAGATAGGCTTCAATTCCCATGCTTCCCATAAGAAGAAGTCCTGCTGCCCCCGCTGATATTTGCTGCCTGATATGCTTTCTGAGGGAGGCTTCGATAACGTTTCCCTCATTATCTAATGGTGTTCCAAGTGCTGTGTAAAATCCGTTTTTGTAGCTCATCTTCGTTCTCCTTTTTTCTTTTTATCATAATTGTAATTCATTTTCTGCAAAAATGTAATACTTGAAGAAGACTTTTTCGAAATAAAATGTCTTATTTATGCATTTTTGTATTGATTTCCGATGAGCGCAGGTATATAATTAAATAAAAAAGGTGTCAGGTATGGCTGATTCAAGTAATTCGAGAATATTTAAATTCAAGCTTTCCGATGTAGCGGTGACGGTCACCGTTGACGGCAGCTTTTATTCAGAAAACGGGGAAAAAAGAATTTTGCCTTTTTCGGATTGGCTTCACTATCATGCCGAGTATGAGCTGTTTGTTGCAATGGACGAGCCTCTCAAGATAGACACCGAGGGCGGAGTTTCGGAATACCGCGAGGCTGCCGTTTGCGTGCCGCCACTCTTTAAGCACAGGGCGATAAGAAAGAGAGATTTCAGATTGTTTTTTGATTTTTCAAAGCTCTGCCGTAAGGCGCAGGGATTCGGTGATTTTATGACTTCATTCAGTACCTCATCGGCAACGGTGCTCGAAATAAATGATTCCGTTCGCTTTTACGTGAGGGAATTGAACGAGATGCTGAAGGACGGAAGTTCTGTACCCGACGAGGTAGTGGCTTCGGTTATTAAAATGCTTTTTTACAGTCTTTATCGTGAAAATCGCGTCGCAAAGGAAAGCCACCGTTCGAGTAGTGTTGAGAGCTATCTTGTAAAGATAGATATGATAATAGCAAACTACAAGGACGATATAACCCTCGTCTACGTTGCGGAAAAGCTGGGGCTTAGCACCCGTCAGACGTCGAGAGTGATTATGAAGCATTATAAGAGCACTCTTTCGGAGCTTGTCACAAATCAAAGGCTGAACGTAGCGCGTCTTATGCTGCTCTCGGGTGAGCATTCTATATCCGAGATAGTTGAAAAGGTGAATTTTTCCTCCGAGAGCTATTTTTATTCACGCTTCAAAAAGAAATACGGAATGACGCCGCTAAAATACAAAAGGGAAAACCAAAGGTAATAGCGGAACAATTTAATATCTAAAAAACACCACGATTTCATACTAGGATGAAATAATCAGTTTTTGGTTTGATGCCAACCCGTGCAACTTTACATATTTAACGGCGTGCGAATATGAAAACAATTATTTACATATATCTCTGTCGCTGAGTGCTGAATGTTTTTGTGCTCAGTTTCTCTTTTGTTAAAAAACAACAAAAACTGTTAAAGAATATCATAAAAAATTCTTCACGCGCGCAGAGATTATTCTATTGACTTTTGCTATTTATATATGTTAAAATATATTACGGTAAAGGTTTTTGTTACTGACGGATAGGCGGATAACCGCAATGGGAGCAAAAATCGCTCTATATGCCGGCCGTCTGGGCAGTCTGCCTTTATAGGCTAAGACCGCCTTTTTTTGCTTTTTTGACAACAAATTGAATGGAGATAAAAATGAAAAAAGTTGCAATTTTAATGGGAAGCGACAGCGACCTCCCGATAGTTGAAAAGGGAATTGACGTTCTTAAGGGATACGGTATTCCATACGAGGTTCACGTTTACTCGGCTCACAGGACGCCTCTTGAAACGGCAGAGTTCGTTTCGGGAGCATATGATGCAGGCTTCGGTGTTATAATCGCCGCTGCGGGTATGGCAGCTCACCTCGCGGGAGCAGTTGCCGCAAATACTGTGCTCCCCGTAATTGGTATTCCGATTTCCTGCAAAAACACCGGTGGTGTTGATGCTCTTTGGGCAACGGTGCAGATGCCCTCGGGTATTCCTGTAGCTACGGTAGCTATTGACGGTGCTGCAAACGCAGCTCATCTTGCGGCTGAAATTCTTGCAGTCTCTGACTGCGAGCTCCGCTCCAAGCTTCTCAAGGCACGAGAAGAGGGCAGAGAAAAAGTACTTATTAAAAATCGTGCGGTTGAAGAAAAGTTCAACGCTTAATATTTCTGGAGGAAATTTATGGGAGTCTTTGGAATAATAGGGAAAGATAGGACTAACGTTGCCTCGAGCGTATATTACGGACTGTTTGCCCTTCAGCACAGGGGTCAGGAAAGCTGCGGAATAGTTGTAAATGATGACGGTGTTTTCAATATGAAGCGCGATACTGGTCTTGTAAACGACGTATTTTCGCACGCAGACCTTGCAACGCTCGGTCTCGGAAACATGGCAATAGGACATGTGCGTTACGGAACGCTTGGTACTAAAGGAAGACAGAACGCTGAGCCTATCGTTGTTAATCACATGAAGGGCAGATTGGCTCTTGCTACTGCAGGCAGGCTTGTAAATTCTTCCGAGCTAAAGCGCGAGCTTGAGCTTGCCGGTATGATATTTCACACCTCAAGCGATGCTGAGATAGTTTCATACGTTATAACGAGGGAGCGCATCAAGGCAAAATCAATCGAAGAGGCGACGCGCCTGGCGATGAAGAAGCTTGACGGAGGCCTTAGTCTTCTTCTTATGTCACCGCAGAAGATAATAGCGGCAAGAGATAAATACGGCTTTCATCCGATGTGCTACGGTAAAAGAGAAAACGGTCAGTATGTTGTTGCAACCGAAACCTGTGCGCTCGATACCGTTGGAGCAACCTTTATAAGAGAACTCGAGCCGGGCGAAATAATCGTTTTTGCAAGTGACGGAACTGTAAAATCCATTCGTGACCATTGTGAAAAAGTGCCGGAATCGCTCTGCGTGTTTGAATACGTTTATACGTCCCGCCCTGATTCTGTAATCGCGGGCGCGTCGGTTCACGAGGCAAGAAAACGAGCCGGAGCGCTTCTTGCTGAGGCTCATCCTGTGGAGGCCGACGTTGTGGTCGGTGTTCCCGATTCGGGCCTTGACGCTGCAATAGGATATGCCGAGCGTTCGGGAATTCCATACGGAATCGGTCTTATCAAAAACAAATATATAGGAAGAACCTTCATTGCGCCCGGACAGGACGTGCGTGAGGACAAGGTAAAGATAAAGCTTAATCCCATCAGCGCAACGTTGAGGGGGAAAAGAGTTGTCCTCGTTGACGACTCGATAGTCCGCGGTACTACCTGTGCAAAGCTTGTTAAGCTTTTGAAGAATGCGGGAGCGAGAGAGGTGCATCTTCGTTCTTCAGCTCCGCCGTTCCTTAATCCCTGTTACTACGGTACAGACGTTGATTCCAAGGAATCGCTTATAGCAAGCAATCACACAATCGAAGAAATAACCAGGATAACAGGCGCAGATTCGCTCGGATATCTTCGTCTTGAGGACGTGACCAAGCTTGCAGAGTGCGGAGGCTGTAAGGGCTATTGCACGGCGTGCTTCGACGGAAAATATCCTACGTCTATTCCCGCGGAGGCGGAAGAGAACAAATACGACCGCAAAATATCAGAAAAGAAATAAACAGTTAATAATTTTGTGAGGTATATACATTATGAAGAACTCTAAATCAGAAAGCTACGCAAAGGCCGGCGTTGATATCACAGCAGGTTATAAGGCCGTAGAGCTTATGAAAGCTCACATCGCGCGCACTCGCAACGAGGGGTGCCTTGACGACGTCGGAGGCTTCGGCGGATGCTTCGGTCTTCCTCTTGGTATGGAAGAGCCTGTTCTCGTTTCCGGAACAGACGGCTGCGGTACAAAGGTTAAGCTTGCTATCCTTATGGACAAGCACGACACTATAGGAATTGATGCTGTTGCGATGTGTGTAAACGACATTATCTGCGTTGGCGCAAAACCTCTCTTCTTCCTTGACTATATCGCTTGCGGTAAGAACTATCCCGAGAAGATAGCTTCTATCGTTTCCGGTGTTGCCGAGGGCTGCGTTCAGTCGGGTGCGGCACTTATAGGCGGTGAAACCGCAGAGCATCCCGGACTTATGCCGGTCGAGGATTATGACCTTGCAGGATTTGCCGTAGGTATAGTTGATAAAAAGAAGATAATTGACAACAAAAAGATGAAGGCGGGCGACGTTATAATCGCGCTTCCTTCAACAGGTATTCATTCAAACGGATTTTCACTGTGCCGTAAGGTCTTTGATATTGATAACAACAATCCCGAGCTTTACGTTCCGAGAGAGGAGCTTGGCGGTAAGACTATAGGCGAAACTCTTCTTACTCCTACGAGAATTTACGTAAAGTCCGTTCTTGCTCTTCTTGAAAAGGTAGCTGTAAAGGGAATCTCTCACATCACCGGCGGCGGATTTTATGAGAATATTCCGCGTAGCTTCCCCGACGGACTCGGTGCGAAGATAAAGAAGTCCGATGTTAAGGTGCTTCCCATATTCGATTTGATAGCAAAATTCGGTGACATTCCCGAAAGAGATATGTATAACACCTACAATATGGGTGTCGGTATGATAGTAGTTGTTTCCAAAGAGGATGCTGACAAGGCTATTGAGATACTCAAAGCAAACGGTGACGACGCATATCTTCTCGGTGAGGTAATAGAGAGCGACGAGGGCGTTGTTTTATGCTGACGCCTGTAAAAATTGCAGTAATGGTTTCGGGCGGTGGAACTAATCTTCAAGCTCTTATTGATGCGGAGAAGTCGGGAATTATCAAAAGCGGAAAAATATCGCTTGTTCTTTCAAACAAGGCGGACGCTTATGCTCTTGAACGTGCTAAGCGCGCGGATATTCCAACGGCAGTCGTTGAAAAAAAGAGCTGTGCTGACGCTTCGGAGTTTGAGGATAGGCTTATAGAAATACTTGACGGCGCGGGAATAGAAATTATCGTTCTTGCAGGTTTTATGAGTATCCTCACCGAAAAGTTTACCCGCCACTATGAAAATAGAATAATCAACGTTCATCCGTCACTCATTCCGTCGTTTTGCGGTAAGGGCTTCTACGGACTCAAGGTTCATGAAGCGGCGCTTGCCTACGGAGTAAAGGTGAGCGGAGCGACCGTTCATTTCGTAAATGAAATTCCCGACGGTGGCAAAATAATAATGCAGAAGGCTGTCGCGATAGAGGACGGTGACACTCCTGAAATTCTTCAGAAGAGAATTATGGAAGAGGCGGAATGGAAGATTCTCCCCCTCTCCTGCGAAAAGGTCTCGGCGGAGATACTCAAGAACAGAAAATAAAAAATGAAAGGTTTTGAATATGAACATCTATGAAATAGCGGAGCTCTCCGAGCTTCTTTCAATGAATACCTATCCCGGACGCGGAATCGTAATCGGCAAGAGTGAGGACGGAAAAAAGGCAGTATTTGCTTACTTCATTATGGGAAGAAGTGAAAATTCCAGAAACAGAGTGTTTACGGAGAAGGACGGTGCGGTGTATACCGAGCCTTACGACTATGCTAAGGTATCCGACCCCTCGCTTATAATTTACGCGGCAATACGCAAAATAGGCAACAAGCTTATCGTGACCAACGGTGACCAAACCGACACTATCTACGATTTTCTTGCTAAGGGAGAGGATATGAGAGCTGCTCTCAGAACACGTGAATTTGAGCCCGATTCTCCTAATTTCACACCTCGTATCAGCGGAGTAATTGATTTTGCTTGCGGTGACTTTACCTATGATATGTCAATACTTAAGAGCGCAGACGCTGAGGGCACGGCCTGCAACCGATTCTTCTATGAGTATTCGGCTATAGCCGGTCTCGGTCACTTCATACATACCTACGTTACCGACGGCAATCCGATACCGACCTTCCAGGGTGAACCCGAGAGAGTAAAGATTCCCTCTGACATAGATGCATTCACCAAAACCATCTGGGAAAATCTCAACGAAAACAATAAAATATCGCTTTACGTAAGCTACACCGACCTTGCAAGCGGCAAGTCGGAAACAAGACTTATAAATAAGAACAAATAATGAGAGAAAGGCAACGTGGAAAATGAAAGAATTTGAACTTAAATACGGTTGTAACCCCAATCAGAAGCCTGCTAAAATATTTATGGCAGACGGCAAGGAGCTTCCCATCGAAATACTCTCCGGCAGACCCGGATACATAAACTTCCTTGATGCCTTCAATTCATGGCAGCTTGTAAAGGAGCTTAAAGAGGCTACCGGACTTCCCTCGGCTACCTCCTTTAAGCACGTAAGCCCCACCTCTGCGGCTGTCGGTGTAAAGCTTTCGGATAAACTCAAAAAGGCATGCTTTGTTGACGATATAGCAGGGCTTGATGACTCCCTCCTCGCTTGTGCATATGCAAGAGCAAGAGGAACTGACAGAATGTCGTCATTTGGCGACTGGATCGCGCTCTCCGACGTTTGCGACGTTACTACTGCAACTCTTATAAAACGTGAGATTTCCGACGGAGTTATCGCTCCCGGCTATACCGACGAGGCTCTTGCAATTCTCAAAACCAAGAGAAACGGAAATTATAATATAGTAAAAATTGACCCGAATTACATTCCTGCACCTGTAGAGCACAAGGATGTTTTCGGTATAACCTTCGAACAGGGCAGAAATAACTTCGAAATAAATGAAGCTCTCCTTGAAAATGTTGTAACCGATAACAAGGAGTTTACCGAGGAAGCAAAGCGCGACCTTATAATCTCGCTTATCACTCTTAAGTACACCCAGTCCAACTCGGTATGCTATGCATATCAGGGTCAGGCAATAGGTGTCGGAGCAGGACAGCAGTCGAGAATTCACTGCACACGCCTTGCGGGAACAAAGGCTGACACATGGCATCTTCGCCAGTACGAGAAGGTTTTGAATCTTCCTTTCAGAAAGGATATATCCCGCCCCGACAGAGATAACGTTATCGACGGTTATATAAACAAGAATGAAGAGGACGTTTGCGCAGAGGGTAACTGGCAGAAATACTTTACCGAGCGCCCCGAGCCTCTTACCGCAGAGGAAGCTCGCGCGTATCTCGACACGATAGACGGTGTAGCACTCGGCTCGGATGCGTTCTTCCCATTCGGAGATAACATTGAGAGAGCAAAGCGCAGCGGCGTGTCATATATTGCAGAGCCGGGCGGCTCTATCCGTGACGACGTTGTAATCGATACATGCAATAAGTATGGAATGGTTATGGCATTCACCGGAATGCGCCTTTTCCACCATTAATTTTCAGGGGTTTTGTATAGATGAAAATAATGGTAGTAGCCGGTGGCGGCAGAGAGCACGCCATCATAAAAAAACTCAAAGAAAACAAGGAAATCACAGAGATATTCGCGCTCCCGGGTAACGGCGGTACGGCAGAGGATGCGACCGTCATTTCAATCGGAGCGAAGGATATAGAAAAGATAGTCGATTTCGCAAAGGAAATGGAGATTGACTACGCGGTCGTAGCACCCGACGATCCCCTAGTTCTCGGTTGCGTTGATGCGCTTGAGGCTGTTGGCGTTTCTTGCTTCGGTCCCCGCGCTAATGCGGCAATAATCGAGGGCAGCAAGGTCTTTTCAAAAAACCTTATGAAAAAATACGGTATTCCGACAGCCTCTTACGAGGTGTTCGATGATGCCGACCTGGCACTTGAATATGTAAAATCCTGCCCCATCCCCACCGTTGTTAAGGCGGACGGTCTTGCTCTTGGTAAGGGCGTTATAATTGCCACCACAAGAGAGATGGCGGTTGAAGCCGTTGAGTCTATAATGAAGGACGGCAAATTCGGTGCGAGCGGAAACCAAATAGTTGTTGAGGAGTTTCTCACGGGACCTGAGGTGTCGGTTCTTGCGTTTACCGACGGAAAGTGCGTAAAGCCTATGGTTTCTTCGATGGACCATAAGAGAGCGCATGACAACGACGAGGGACTTAATACAGGCGGTATGGGAACTATAGCTCCAAACCCCTATTATACCGACGCCATAGCAGCGGAGTGTATGGAAAAAATATTCCTTCCCACAATTGAAGCAATGAACAAGGAGGGAAGAACATTTAAGGGATGTCTTTATTTTGGTCTTATGCTTACTCCGAACGGACCTAAGGTAATAGAGTATAACTGCCGCTTCGGCGACCCCGAAACACAGGTAGTTCTTCCTCTTCTTGAGAGTGACCTTTACACCGTAATGCGTGCCGTAACTGACGGTAAGCTCGCTGAATGCGAGGTTAAATTTGCCAATAAGAGCGCGTGCTGTGTGATAATGGCGTCAAAGGGCTATCCCGAAAAATACGAAAGCGGTGCAGAGATTAAAATTGCAGATGACGTTCGCGATTCCGTATTTGTTGCGGGAGCAAAGCTTGACGGTGGAAAGCTCGTTACCGCTGGAGGCAGAGTTCTTGGCGTAACCGCTGTTGAAGATACTCTCAGCGAGGCAATAGCTTCGGCATATAAAAAGGTGGGAAGCGTCAGCTTCTCAACAGCATACTACCGTTCCGACATCGGTGCACGAGCAATGAAAGCAAAGTGAGGAGACAGATAACAATGGTATATCGTATATATGTAGAAAAAAAGGCAGGTCTTGACAACGAGGCGCAGGCACTTAAAAATGAAATATCAGCATTCCTTGGCATAAAAAGCGTTGAGCGCGTCAGAATTCTCAACCGTTACGATGCAGAGAATATAACGAAGGAGCTTTTCGACTATGCAATAAGCACGGTCTTCTCCGAGCCTCAGCTTGACAATGTTTACACCGACGTTGAAAACGATGGCGCAAAGGTGTTCGCAACAGAGTATCTTCCCGGACAGTTTGACCAGCGCGCAGATTCTGCAGCGCAGTGTATTCAGCTTATATCGCAGGGTGATAAGCCCAGCGTTGCAAGCGCAAGAGTTTATATGCTCTACGGTCAGATTTCAAAGGAAGAGCTCGAACGCATTAAAAAGCACGTTATAAACCCTGTTGAAGCAAGAGAAGCAAGCCTTGAAAAAAAGGACACAATAAAAATAGAGTATTCTATTCCCGAGAGCGTAAAAACTCTTGACGGATTTATCGAGCTTGACGAGGCGGGACTTGCAAAGTTTGTTTCGGATATGGGACTCGCTATGGACCTTCACGACATTAAATTCTGCCAAGGATATTTTAAATCGGAGAAGAGAAACCCCACTATAACCGAAATAAAAATGATAGACACATATTGGTCCGACCATTGCCGTCACACCACGTTCTTGACAACTGTTGACAGCGTTCATTTTGAGGACGAGCTTCTTGAGAAAGCGTATAATGATTATATATCCGCAAGAGAATTTCTCGGAAGAACGAAGCCCAAGAATCTCATGGATATAGGCACTATCGCGGCAAAATGCCTTAAGAAGCTCGGAAAGCTCGATAAGCTTGACGAGTCGGAGGAGATAAACGCTTGTACCGTTAAAATTGACGTAGAGGTTGACGGTGTTGCTGAGCCTTGGCTTCTTCTTTTCAAGAATGAAACTCACAACCATCCTACCGAAATCGAGCCTTTTGGCGGTGCGGCAACCTGTATAGGCGGAGCAATTCGCGACCCTCTTTCAGGACGTGCATACGTATACGGCGCAATGCGCCTTACCGGTGCGGCGGACCCTTTGAAGCCTGTCGAAGAAACGCTTGAAGGAAAGCTTCCTCAGCGTAAGATAGTTACTACCGCAGCGGCAGGATATTCCTCATACGGAAACCAGATAGGTCTTGCAACCGGTATTGTTGACGAAATATATCACGACGGATATGCGGCAAAGCATATGGAGGTTGGTGCGGTTATCGCAGCAGCTCCTCAAGAAAATGTACGCCGTGAAGTTCCCGAGGACGGTGACCTCGTAGTTCTTCTTGGCGGAAGAACGGGACGCGACGGATGCGGCGGAGCAACAGGCTCCTCTAAATCCCATAACCTTAAGTCGCTTGAAAACTGCGGTGCAGAGGTTCAGAAGGGAAATGCCCCTGAGGAAAGAAAGATACAGCGTCTTTTCAGAAACCCTGAGGTTTCGAGAATGATAAAACGCTGCAACGACTTCGGTGCGGGCGGTGTTTCGGTTGCAATAGGTGAGCTTGCGGACGGTCTTGATATCGACCTCAACGCAGTACCCAAGAAGTACGACGGCCTTGACGGAACTGAGCTTGCAATAAGCGAATCTCAGGAGAGAATGGCTTGCGTTATCGAGGCTCATAACAAGGACGCGTTCCTCGCTCTTGCAAATGAAGAAAACCTTGAAGCAACGGTTGTTGCTAAGGTTAAGGCCGAGCCCAGACTTACAATGACCTGGAACGGCAAAACTATAGTAGACATCAGCCGTGAGTTCTTAAACTCAAACGGTGCTGAAAAACATATAAATATAGAAGCCCCCAAAATTGAGGATTACAAAAAGGAGATTCCCGCTTGCTTCAAATGCGGAATGCAGGCGGTTGCGACCGACCTTAACACCTGCTCGAAGCGCGGACTTTCCGAGCGCTTTGACAGCACTATCGGTGCGGGCACGGTTCTTATGCCCTTTGGCGGTAAGTATCAGCGCACGCCCATTCAAGCAATGGTGCAGAAGGTATCGGTCGAGAAAAAGCATACCGACCTCGCCTCCTTTATGTCTTGGGGATATAACCCCAACGTATCCTCGAAGAGCCCCTATCACGGTGCGTATCTTGCAGTAGTAGAATCGGCATCAAAGCTTGTAGCAACAGGCGCTGAATTCAAGGACGTATATCTCACCTTCCAGGAATACTTTGAAAAGCCTATGAAGGACCCTAAGAGATGGGGCAAGCCTCTTTCGGCTCTTCTCGGTGCGTTCAAGGCGCAGATGGACCTCGGAATTGCCGCTATCGGCGGTAAGGACTCTATGAGCGGCTCATTTGAAAAGCTTGACGTTCCGCCTACCCTCATCTCATTTGCCGTAACAACGGATAAGGTTGATTCCGTAGTATCCCCCGAGTTTAAGAACGCAGGCTCTAAGGTTGTTATTATGAAGCCGAAGTACGATAAAGACGGACTTCCTGTTGCCGACTCTCTTCTCAAGCTTTATGCAAACGTAACCTCTCTTATGAGAGATGGCAAGGTGCTCGCGGCATACACTCCCACAATCGGCGGAGTGGCTGAAGCAGTATTCAAGATGGCTATGGGTAACGGATACGGTTTTGAATTTGATTCCAAGCTTTCGCTTGAGGATATCTTCGGATATTCTTACGGCTCATTCATTCTTGAGCTTTCTGAGGAAACAAGAGTTGGTGAGCTTCTCGGTTACGTTACCGAAAAGGCTGAATTTACCTACGGCGGTATGACTGTTTCTGCATCTGATTTGAACAAGGCGTACGAGGATAAGCTTGAATCGGTTTACTCCTGTAACATAAAGACTCGTGAGGATAAGCCGGAAACCGTTTCCTACGAGGCAAAGACAAGAAAGGCTCCCGCGGTTAAGTGTGCAGCGCCTAAGGTGCTTATTCCCGTATTCCCCGGCACAAACTGCGAGTACGATTCGGCTAAGGCTGTAAGAGATGCGGGCGCTGACCCCGAAATATTCGTTATAAACAACCTTACTGCTGACGGAGTAAAGAGAAGCGCTGAAGCCTTTGCAAATAAGATAAAAACAGCGCAGGCAATCTTCGTTCCGGGTGGATTCTCGGGCGGTGACGAGCCCGACGGCTCAGGTAAGTTTATCACGGCATTCTTCCGCGGTGAAGCCGTTAAGGCATCGGTTACCGACCTGCTCGACAATCGCGACGGTCTTATGTGCGGTATCTGTAACGGATTCCAGGCGCTTATAAAGCTCGGTCTTCTTCCTTTCGGTAAGATTATTGATACCGATGAATCCTGTCCTACTCTTACCTTTAACAATATCGCTCGCCACCAGTCTAAGATCGTAAGAACAAGAATTGCATCTAATATGTCACCCTGGCTTGCAGAGTGTAACGTCGGTGACGTATATAATGTTCCTATCTCACACGGTGAAGGTAAGTTCCTTGCAACCGACGAGGTTATTGCAAAGCTCGTAGCGGGCGGTCAGGTAGCAACTCAGTACGTCAACCTTGACGGTGAGGCAACCTACGAAATTGACTACAACCCCAACGGCTCGGCACTTGCTATCGAGGGTATCACCTCTCCCGACGGACGCGTATTCGGTAAAATGGGTCACTCCGAAAGAGTTGGCGACGGACTTTACCGTAACGTTATCGGTGATTACGACATTAAGATGTTTAAATCAATGGTGAAATATTTCAAATAAAAATGCGGCGCGAAGAGTTGAGGCTCTTCGCGCCGTTCGAAAGGAACAATCGAAAATGTTTGAAAACACTAAAAAGCTGCTCGACGTTGCAATGAAATTTGGAATCCCCGCGGCAGAGGTTTCCATATATCATAAGGGAAAAGAAGTTTTCAGGGAGCGCCGCGGCGTATCTGACGAAAACGGAACTTTGCTTACGGGAAACGAGCTTTACAATATTTATTCCTGCTCCAAGTTTATTACTTGTACCGCAGCTCTCAAGCTTTATGAGGAGGGCAAATTCTCCCTTGACGACGATATAGCCGATTATATCTCCGCTTTCGGTGATATGAAGGTGAAGCGGGAGAGCGGAATATATAAAGCGGAGAAGAGAATAAAGATTCGCGACCTTTTCACGATGACCTCGGGATTGAATTACAACTGTGACTCCGAAGAGGTTGCGGAGGGTAAAAAAATGACCGACGGAAAATGCCCGACGGTTGAAATGATGAAGTATATAGCAAAAATGCCGCTTGAGTTTGAGCCGGGTGAAACCTGGCATTACAGCCTTTCGCACGACGTTATAGGTGCGCTTATAGAGGTTGTCAGCGGAAAGCGGTTCGGCGAATACGTGAAAGACCTTATTTTCGATCCTCTCGGAATGAAGGACAGCACGTATCTGCTTTCGCCCGAAAGACTCCCCGAGGTTTGCGAGCAGTACCTTTATGAACCTAATGAGAAAAAATACATAAATACCGGACGCGATATTTCAATATACAAATTAGGAAGTGAATATGAGAGCGGCGGCGCGGGTGTAGTGTCAACCGTAAATGATTATATGCTCTTCCTTGAAGCAATGAGGCTTGGAAAAATTCTTAATGAAGAAACCCAAGCGCTTATGACAAAAAACCATCTTACCGACACGCAGAGACAGACTTATTGGGGCGCTGCAAGATACGGCTACGGTCTTGGCGTGCGCGTTCCGCTTGGTGACGGAAAACGTACCGACTACGGTTGGGGCGGTGCTGCGGGCGCGTTTGCCGCAGTCGATCCGATAAACGATATAACCGTTTATTATTCACAGCACGTTCGCAAATCCCTATTTGCTCCTATCCGCAAGGATTACATAGAAGCGGCAAAGCTTGACCTCGGCTTTGAGGCATTCGTTGAAGATATGTATAACGGAGAGGGTAACGCTCTGGCGTAACCTTACCACAAAATAAAATAAATAATGAATAATGAATAATTTCGGTTGATTTTCGTTTTGACGAAAATCTTCATTAAATTTATTATTGTTCTATCGAATGGAGGAGCGAGCCTTGACGGATGCCTCGCTTCTCCATTTCTTTTCTTATACCGTCAAGAATTTCGTTTTTGTTTTTGTTCCACTCGGGCGCTAAAAGCAGGTCGCGAGGGCAATCTCCTGTCAGCCTGTGCACCGTCATGGACTTTGATATATTGCCAACACACTCCGCGCAAATCTCGCAAAACTCGGAGAGGGTAGGGGGCGTGTAGAGCTTTTTTTCGTACATTTCAGCAAGCTCGGTGTCCCTCATAACGTAAATTGAATGTATTTTAACTCCCCAAACGCCAAGTGAGGAAATGTATTTTGCGGTATTTGTTGCATCGGTTTTGTCTTCACCGGGAAGACCTATTATCATATGCGCGACTGTCGGAATCGAATATTTTTTCAAAAGCTCGACAGCCTTTTCAAAAACCGACCGCGGATATCCGCGATTTATTACATCGGCGGTTTTGTCGTTTGAGGTCTGCAGTCCGAGCTCCACCCACACGTCGAGCTTTTTCTGATATTCCGCGATGAGCTTCACTTTATCTTCGTCAAGGCAATCAGGGCGCGTACCTATCGCGAGCGCGACTATTCTCTCGTCAATCAGCGCCTCACCGTATCTTTCCTTTAGGACTTCGACACTTGCGTAGGTGTTTGAAAAATTCTGAAAATACGCGACGAATTTATCGGTCGGCTTTGAATCTGCGAGTGCCGCCAAAACCTGCTCTTTTATCGAAGCGCGCGCCGTAATATGCTCTCCCGCACCGCGCTCACCGCAGTATATACAGCCACCCGTGCCGCATTTTCCGTCTCTGTTAGGGCAGGAAAAGCCACCGTCTATGCATATTTTTTTAATTCTTTGTCCGTATTTTTGTCTGAAATATTCGCTAAGGTTATTATAAAGCATAATTCGCTAAAATCCCACCCGTATTTATTTTATATAAGTTTATCATATTTTTTCTGCCAATTCAAGTATATTTTTGCGCTCCCCGAGCAATATAGATTTGAAATCTCTACGAAAGGATTTTGAATTTATGAAGGAAAATAAAAACACAAACGCAAAGGACAATCTCACGCCTAAGGTTTTTAACGGCGGTGACCAGCCGAAAAGCAGAGATACGGGCTATAAGGACGCGATACCCGGTATTAATACTCCCGGCATAGAGCTTCCCGCATTTAATCCTCCCGTGCCAAACAGAGCCTGGACGGCAATGTCAAACGGCGCTGATATTGACGAGCTTACCGAAGAGGAAAAGCGCGACCTTTATTACGGCCGCGACGACGTGCTTTAATATTTTAGAAAAGAGTCGCCCCATTTAACAAGGCGACTCTGATTTTTTGTTAGTTTTCTTTAGTCCATTCGTCACTTCCGATAACGAATCCTGCATGTGCGTGTATAAATTCACCGCCTATATACATAGCCTTCAGCTTGCGCTGAAGTGAGGTATCCTCGGGCAGTGACTCGTAGGAATCGAAATCTCCCGGAAATACGAAGTTGAAAAGTTCCTGACCGTTGCTTTTTATCGGATATTTGAGGTATTGATTTATAAATCCGGTTATTTTTGAATTAGGTCCGAGTATTTCGGCAAGCTTCGGGTCGAGCATCCAAGTCTGGCAGTGAACCGTTTTGGGATTGAATTCGGGATAGCGCTCTGCAGTGATTTTGAATGCTTCCTTGAAGCTTTTCATCATCTTTTCTTCGGTAAGGTCTGCGCCGCGCGGAATATGTATGCCTGCCATTCCGTCGCCCTGCTTTGTCACGAGTGTCCATTCGGATTTATCGAGTCTTGAGAGCTCGCGCGATACTCTTGCGGCTATGACTTCGTGGCCCGTGTAGGAGCTTTCGTCCTCGGAAAAATCGGAAATAAACGAGCCGTCCTCGTCGGTATAGCCTGCGCTTCCAAAGATTTTGCCGTCACGGTGAATTTTCCTGCCTATCATCAGTATCTTATACTCTGAGGCAGCGTTTTTTAAAAGCATAATAGGAGCCGCTATTCTTCTCGGGGTAATAGCGAAAAGGCTTGTTTTGAATATAACCGATGAGGTATAGTGCCTAAGCCAGTTATATTTTTGCGTGCCGGCATTTATAGCATCTTTGAAATTTTTGAAAATATCAATTATTTCGCTTTTTGAAAATCCGCGAGTGTAGTAGTTTTTTATAGCATTGGGAAGCGCCATAATCAAAAGCAAGTATGAATAGTATTCGTCGTCAACGGTCGGCAAAATCAGTTTCGCACCGTCATCAACTGACACGTGGGGAAGAAAGGCCGCGGCGGCCTTCGTATACTCCCAAAGCGCCTCGTTCTCTTTTGTGCTTTTATAGCACGCTATAATTTTATCCTTGCATTCGCCTATAACGAGGTATTCCTCGTCGAGCATATCTACGGTTTTTTCGGAAAAATCCGAAAGGCTCTCACCTTTTTCGTAAATTTCCCGAAGGAGCTGGGGATATTCGGTAATTCCAAGAGCGTTTATAATTTCCGAAAACAGCATAAAACAAAGCCTCCGATAAGGTTTAAATAGATTCGCGCGACATATTGAAGCAATCCTCGTCCTCTTTGAGCATCTTGAATATTCTGGCAAGTCTTTCTGCTGAAATTTTAACCATCGCCTTGCCGATAGCCTCGGTACAGCCAAAGGGAGCAAGACCGTTCAAAGCATTGGGGTAGTTCGATGACCAAGCGTATCCGAAGTGTATTTTTTCGTTTGTAAGATAATCGGCTCTGTGCGTTGAAAGACCGCAAAGCGCGTCAAATCTCTCGGGCGCTACCGTATCGGGGTGCGTTCCGTATACGAGAGCAGTTTCGCAGAATCCGCCGTGACCTATGGCAAGGCTTGCGGGATTCTCTGCAAATTTTTCAAGAGTCGCCATATCCTCGTCGGAGAGCATATCGAAATCTGCGCGGCGAGGTCTTATTATATCGAGTACCTTTTCGGGAGCGAGGTCCTCAAGGAAATATGCGCCCGTCCACATGGTTACGTAATTTTTCTTGTTATAGCATTGGCTCTTGCAGAAGTAGTCGAGCATAGCCGTGTTGCCGCCGTGCGAGTTGAGAAGGAGGATTTTTGTAAATCCGTTTCTTGCGATTTCGTCGCAAAGCTCCTCGAGCACGGTGAGAAGGGTATGAGGATTCATTGCTATATATCCGCGCTTTTCAAATTTTTCGGGCTCTGTAAGTCCGTGCGCGCCCATAACGTTTCCAAGCCACATAGTAGTTGGAAATATAACTACGTCCTCAATCTTTGCCGCTTCCTTTGCGATTCCGTCGCCCTTAAGTGAGTCGGTACCGACGGGCAGATGCTGACCGTGCTTTTCAAGGCAACCGAGCACCATAACGCAAAGACCGCCCGAGCGTTTTATTGCGCCTTCAAATTCTTCTTCTCTGAGGTTTTCCCATAACATAATAAATACCGTCCTTTATAGTCGTTTGTCAATATTATAATATCATAGTGCTGCTACATTGTAAAGAATCAAATATAATATACTAGCACAACTTTAAAGTTATACTATTTGTCCCTTGGCTATAATCTAAGCCTTTTTTAATTCTTTTCTTTGGGATAGGTATTTTTTTCTCACACGGGTAAGGAATTTTTGCACTCTTTCGGATTGATAATCCCTGTACGACCAAGGAAACTTGTGCCACGCTCCCCGAGCGAAGAAAAGTGTCAGCTCGGTATGAATACCTCTTGCGAGTGGGATTCTGAAGCCTGCGGCCTTTGTGGTTGGCAGCATAAGTCTGCCGTGATTGATAAATCCGGGGTCGAGGTTGATTTTTCTGTCGCCGTTCCCGTCGCTAAAGCGTTTTTCAAGCTCGTTCGTAAATTCCTTTATCTCGACTTGAAGCGCGGGGTCAACAAGCTTTTCAAAGCTGTATATTTTTCGTATTCCTTTTCCGCCCAGCTCACCGTCGTAATAGGTTGAAAAATCCTCGGAAAATGAAAATTCCTCGCACTCGTCGTCAAACTCTCCGAATCTTTCTTTGACGAGAGCTATTGCCTCGTCGAATACCACTTTATCGCTGTATATAACGCCAAGTATCAATTTTTCAGGCTCAAAATCATATATCGCACCCATTGTGAAGTAGCATCTCCGTGAATTCTTTATAGTTTTTCGGCGCATCGGGGGCGTCGTTTTTTGTTTTGTTATATAAATCCTCAAATTTGTAGGCTCTGAGCCTTGATATTAAGAAGTTCTCTATCCAATAGGAAAACTCGGTGTTCGGATTTAATTTTTCAAGCTCTTTCATACGCTCATACATAGGGGTTCCGTCGGACGCATCGCGCCAGGTATCGACGAAAGCATAATCATAGTCCGCCTTCGGCATCTTGAATTCTGCATACCCAAACGCATCGTCTAAGATTATCTCAACCTTTTCGGGATGCGAAAATTGCGGAAGTATATACTTTTTGAAAAGCCTTATCACGTTTTCGCTTTTTTCGACAACCGTGATTTTCTCTACCTCCTCTTTTTCCGACACCATATATGCGTAATAACCAAGCCCGAGTCCGAATGTTATAACCTTTCCGTGCGCCCTGGCTATTGCCTCATCGCAGGTATCAAGGTCAACTGGAGTGAGCGTCATCCACTCGTTTCCATTTTCAAGAACAGCAGGGAAGTAGAATTTTTCATCAAAAAAGCCAAGCGGCGGATATTCCGAAAAATCATCGTTTATAACCATATCTCCGCATATTACCGAGCGGTATGGCTCGTAGGATTCCTGTCTGAGCTCCCACTCACCGTCGGTGACGTTTTCGATTTTGATATTCTTATAGTACTTGTTTTCGTAATATCTTTTTGCATCAAGCTGTATTACGGATGGACGAATGTATTCTCTTATGAGCTTTCTGTCATCTCCACCGCGCGAGTCGTCTAGTCCGAAGGCTTCGCAAAGAATGGCGGTTACGGCCTCGGCTTTTGAAATTTTTCCGTCGGAGCAAAGCTCGTTTATCATTTCGGGTGTTATCAGCTCGGGATAGTGCTCAAGATATATTGAATATAGTTTAGTAATCTTGTAATTAAGGTCGAACGTTTTTCGTAGCCGTTCGACCTTTTCTTTGTCTGTATATGTCATCATAATTATACTGCGGTTTTAGTCACTTCGGTGCGCGAGTTATGGAAGCGCAAAAGCTTAAGAGTTCTTTCGGTCGCGACGAAATAGAGCACACATTTTTTGCCCTCGCTATCCGTATAAAGCGCCGCATAAATGTCACCTGACTTTGCGCTGGGAACCGACGAGTAGCTTTTTTGCGGAGCGAATTGCTGTATCTTGTCTTTAAGGCTATCTGCGGGAGCAATAGCTTCAGCCGAGGAAATCGTAAATTCGGTATTTTTCCTTTTTGTTTTTTTGCCGTAATAAGTATAAAAAGAGAATTTGCCTTTTTCAATAAAGTAGCGATAATCGGGTTTTGTATAGCGCCAGGTAAAAAATACGAGCATCCACACGATTATCGGTGTGACTGCAAAAAGCGGTATAAGCCTGATTATGTAAAGTACAAGAAAGTAAGCGGCAACAAAAAGAACGTATGCCGAAAGAACGAGTATTCTGGCAAGTTTCCATTTTCCTTCCGATTTTTGCTCAGCCGCATACTCATAGGTGTTAAAATCGTCCATTTTCTTACACTCCTTAACTGTTATATTGATTTAAAATACGCCTAATTATATCACTTTTAGTCGCTTGTGTCAATAGAATTCAAATTTTTTGGTTTTTATAAGATTGAATTTGTATCTGATATTTACAAATCGGCTTGCGTGTGGTAGAATAGTGTAAAAAGAAGCTTTGAGGTGATTTATGCCTATAGAATCCAAATATTATGGGCCGAGCGATTCGGTTTCGATAGTTCCGCTTGGAAATTATACGTATGACGGGGCCCGTGTAGCGTTAAACGAGCTTCTATCGGGCCTTGGAGGTCTTGATTTTGTCAAAAAGGGCATGCGCGTCGTTATAAAAGCAAATCTTGTGTCGGCAATGAAGCCTGACAAGGCGGCTACGACCCATCCCGTGCTTCTTGCGGCATTGTGCGATATGCTCGCCGAGCGAGGAGCAGAGGTAACGGTCGGCGACAGCCCGGGCGGACTTTATAACAGCGCTTTCGTGGGACGGGTTTATTCGGTCACCGGAATGCGCGAGCTTGAAGCGCACGGAGCCAAGCTTAACTATGATTTTTCAGAGAAGCGGGCTGAGTTCCCGGAGGGGAAGATTCTTCGCGATTTCGTTTACACGGGGTACCTTGACAACGCAGACGTAATAATAAATTTTTGCAAACTCAAAAGTCACGGTATGATGGGAATGTCCTGCGCCGCTAAAAATATGTTCGGAGCCATTCCGGGAGTCATAAAGCCCGAGTATCATTTTCGCTTCCCGAAATACGAGGATTTTGCGGATATGATAGTGGACCTTGACGAATATTTCCACCCTATGTTATCGATAGCGGACGCGGTTGTCGGAATGGAGGGGAACGGCCCCACCGCGGGAACCTCCCGTCAGATGGGATTCCTTCTCGCCTCTCACTCTCCGCACGCGCTTGATATGATTGCCGCGGATATGATAGGCTTTTCGCGTGAGGAGCTTCCTATTCTCGACGCGGCATACAGGCGTGGGCTTGTTCCCGAGAGTGCTCGGGAAATAAATCTTATCGGCTCGGCAGAGGGATTACGTGTTCAGAATTTTGAGCGCGTAGTCGAGAGGCGTTCTCTTGAATTTTCGGGTGACGGCAAAAATTTCATTAAGAAGATATTTTCCGGAATTGCCGCCTCAATTTTGCGCACCCGTCCCGTATTGGAGTCCGATATATGCGTTGGATGCGGTATATGCGAGGGAATATGTCCCGCTCGGGCTATAACGATAAAAAATAAGAGAGCTAAAATCAACCGTAAAAAATGCATAAGATGCTTTTGCTGTCAGGAGTTTTGTCCCAAAAGCGCGCTAAAGGTTAAGCGTACCTTCGTCGCAGCGCTTTTTCACAAAGAAAAATAAAATAACCAAGCCTTGCGCGACTCATCCGCATACGGAGGGGCAAGGCTTGGTTTTTATATTAACTTTACATATTGCTTTATATCAAAGGATCGGCGTTTATTTTGCCGGCGCGAAGGGGAGCACGAGTATCCATTCCGCTATAAGGGCGAGGTCCTCTGTTACCGTCATTTTGGAAAAGTCCCAGAACGTATCGGTGCCGGCAATATACCAACCGCCAAGGAAAAACTTTTCTCCCCTGTCAGGAGGTTCCGGCTCTGTAACAAGCTCTCCGTCACCTACTATAATATAGAAAAGCACTTCGTCCTCTGAGTTGTAGAATGTTACCGTTCGTGCAACAAGCCATTTAGCCGTCAATGTAACGTTTTCGCTGATAGGCATACTGAAATCCCATAAGGTTCCGTCGGGGAGGAGCCAGCCTCTGAAAACGTATCCCGCTTTAGTCGGATCCTGAGGCTTTGCAACGGCAGTGTTCTTGTCAATGGTGGAGGGATTTACGAAGGTTCCTCCGTCAGAGTAAAATACGATTGTGACCACCTCTACCCATTTTGCTGTAAGAGTAAGATTTGAAGTTACCTTTTGAGTGTTGAAATCCCAAAGCTTATCGTTTGAGTACCAGCCGTCAAAGCGGTATCCTGATTTCGTGGGGTTTCCGGGCGCCGCAACGTGCGAGTTTTCAAGCACGTACTGCGAGCTTACCTGCGAGCCACCTTTGGAATCAAAGGTTACCGTGTAAGTGGGAATCACTTCCCATTTAGCCGTTAGGGTCATGTCGGAGCTCGGAGTGTCGGTGTCGAAATTCCATTTTCTATCGCCGAGATACCAACCGAGGAAACGTGAATTTGCTTTTGTAGGGTCAGGTTTCTTGGTTACGAGCTCGCCTTCGTCGGTGTAAATGACGTCATCCGGATAAAGGCCTTCCGTGCTGAAGGTTATTTTATATACGTTCTGCCATTTTGCGACGAGCGTCATATTTGAGGTTACTACGGTGTCGAAGTTCCATTCAGTATCGCCGAGATACCAGCGGAGGAAATTGGAGCGTTGCTCCTTCTCGGGTCTCGGGGGCTTTACCGCTTTCTCGCCCTCAATTATGTGTTGCGCCTCTACCGCCGTGCCGCCGTTTGAATCAAATGTGACGGTAAAGGTGGGCATCGCTTCCCATTTTGCGGTAAGGGTAGTATTGCCGTTTATGGTGTTTGCGTTGAAATTCCAAAGCGCGTCACCGTCGTACCAGCCGAGAAACTTGAAATTTTCCTTAGTTGGCGGGGCCGGCTCGTTTGCCGTGTGCCCTTCAATTACGTATTGATAGGGAACGCTTGTGCCGCCGTCTGCGTTGAATTCAACGGTGTAG
>JAZLAO010000097.1:0-7136 GCA_045613205.1 Eubacteriales bacterium
AAAACTGCGTAGCATCTTCCGGCTAACAAATTTTTGATGGATTTTGGCGTAACGAGTCGCAGTAAAGTATGACTTTACAAGAGTCGGTGCGACGAAAGACACTAAAATTTATCGCCGCAAGACTTGTGAGTTCGGCTCTCTTCGGCTATAACATTTTTAGCTAAAGAATAGGCGGACGTTCAATACCTTTCGGTAAAAAGCATCCGCCTTTTTATTTGCTGTTTTAAAAACGTAACTGCCAGAATGCTACGGCGCTTGCTGCTGCAACGTTGAGAGAGTCCACCCCGTGTGACATTGGAATCTTGACAGTATAATCCGAGTCGGCTATGGTTTTATGAAGAAGTCCGTTTCCTTCAGAGCCGAGAATTATCGCAAGGCGCTCTTCTTTCATAAGTGCCTCGTCGTCAATGCTGACGGAGTTGTCCGAAAGAGCCATTGCCGCGGTTTTGAAGCCTAGGGCGTGCAGTCTTTCAATGCCGTGCTCCGCCCACTCGGCAGGCGTGTCGCATATTCTCGTCCACGGGACCTGCATAACCGTGCCCATACTTACGCGCAGTGCGCGCCTTGAAAGCGGGTCGCAGGTGGTCGGGGTTATAAGAACGGCATCAATATCAAGAGCCGCGGCAGAGCGAAATATTGCGCCGACGTTGGTTGAGTCGGCAATCTCCTCAAGCACGGCAATCCTCTTCGCTCCGCGTGTGACCTCACTGGCGGATTTTAACACGGGGCGGCGCATAGCGCATAACGCACCCCTTGTAAGCTCAAATCCCGTAAGGTTTTTGAGGACCTCGCGGCTTGCCGTGTAAATAGGCATGTTGGGAGAAGCATTCTCGCATCGCTCGAGTATTTTTATGACCGCCTCATTTTTGAAAAGTCGCTCGTCGGTAAGGAATGACACGGGCAGACAGCCCGAGTTAAGCGCGACCTCGATAACGGTAGGGCTTTCGGCTATAAATATTCCTTTTTCTCGCTCAAGCTTGTTGCGAAGCTGAGCACCCGTCAGACGCACGAAAACGTCAAGCTCGGGCGAATCAAGATTGTCTATTTTTATTATGTTCGGCATTTTGCCTCCGATGTATGAAAGGGCAGCTCAAGGACGTGGTCGGAGCTACCCTTTTCGTTAGGCAAGAGTGAATAATCTGAACTCGCTCTGAATCCTTAATTTTCAGTGCTTTCGGCACTTATCTCTCTTGTTAGCCGTAAGAGAATCGAACTCATAAGGTTTTAAAAGATAGATTTTTCCATATTCATCACCAAATTTTTCTTAAATATTCGCATATTCCTCAAAAAATTCGGCTTGTCTATGAAAAAATCTATTCTTTTAAAACTGCTTCGCACCTTGCGGCGAATAAATTTTTTGTAGATTTTGGCGTAGCGAGTCGCAGTAAAGTACAACTTTGCAAGGCTCGATGCGACGAAAGATGCTAAAATTTATCGCCTGAAGGCTTATGGGTTCGGTTCTCTTACGGCTACATATCCGCCCATTTTGCCTTGAGGCAAAAAAGAAAGCCACTCAAACTGAGTGGCTTTTGGAGCGGATTACGGGGCTCGAACCCGCCACCTCCACCTTGGCAAGGTGGCGCTCTACCAAATGAGCTAAATCCGCGGATATTTAACTGTCATTCGCTACCGCCTCTGTTCGAGCGATAATTGTTTAGCGTTATGGCGACTCGGATGGGGCTCGAACCCACGACCTCTAGCGTGACAGGCTAGCGCTCTAACCAACTGAGCTACCAAGCCATAACGTCTAAATTTAAAAGTGTTGAGGCAATCTCAACACTTTTCTTGGTGGAAAGTATAGGGCTCGATTCGCGGCGCGAACTGCGCGCCTTGGTCGCCGGTGGCTCTGACAGTTATTAACTGTCATTCAGTACCGCCTCTGTTCGAGCCCATGAGCATCGAAATTTTGCGAATCGTGTCTATTTCTTCCTTGGTGGAAAGTATAGGGCTCGATTCGCGGCGCGAACTGCGCGCCTTGGTCGCCGGCGGCTCTGACAGTTATTAACTGTCATTCACTACCGCCTCTGTTCGAGCCCATGAGCATCGAAACTTTGCGAATCGTGTCTATTTCTTCCTTGGTGGAAAGTATAGGGCTCGAACCTATGACCCTCTGCTTGTAAGGCAGATGCTCTCCCAACTGAGCTAACCTTCCATATGCCACACTTATTCCGTGCCATACAATTATAACAAAAGAATTTTGATTTGTCAAGGGGTTTTTTAATTTATTTTAATCATATTTTTTGGAATGCGTTGACTTTAATATTTTCTATAAGTATAATTTACCTGTAATTATAAACTAGAGGTGACAGCAGTGGATTTTAAAAAACCCGAGGAGTGCGGTATATCATCCGCAAATATTGAAAAATTCATAAGAGCTATTGAGGATAGGGAGCTTATTACTCACGACGTGCTTATCGCACGCGGTAATGATATAATATTTGAAAAGTATTGGAAGCCTTTTGACGAAAAATTCCTTCACCGTCAGTACTCGGTAACCAAGAGTATCGTTGCGCTTGCCGTGGGATTTGCTGAGCAGGACGGACTTTTGGACCTCGACGCGCCTATCAGCCGTTATTTTCCCAAAGAAGCCGCGAGTGCAAAATGCGAGTTTATAAAAAATCAGACGGTCAGGGAAATGATGACGATGCAAACCTCGATGCTTGCAAAAAATTGGTTTCTTTCAAATCACAAAGACCGAGTGAAATTCTATTTTGAAAACGATAGCGTAAATAACGCGCGCCCCTCGGGCACTATATTCAACTATGACAGCACGGGAACCTTCATTCTCTCTGCAATGGTTGAGCGCCTCACGGGAAAGACCTTTATGGAGTATATGCGCGAGAAGTGCTTTGATAAAATCGGTGTAAGCCGTGAGGCTACCTGCCTTATGTGTCCCGGCGGTCACTCCTGGGGAGATTCAGCGCTTTTGTGTACAGCTCGCGACCTTTTGCTTATGGCTCGCTTCACTATGAACCTTGGCAGATGGGATGGGGAGCAGCTCCTAAACGAGAAGTTCGTTAAGGACGCAACCTCAAAGCTTGTGGATAACAGCGATGATTTTATATATGAGTTCAACACTCTCGGCTACGGATATTATATCTGGCGCACCTATGATAACTCATTTTTCTTTAACGGAATGGGCGGTCAGCTTGCCGTCTGTGTTCCCGATAAGGATTTGATACTCATTTACAACGGTGACAACCAGGGAAATAACTTTAACGCCAAGAAAAACGTAATAGACGCATTTTTTGACCTTATAGTCAGGGCAGAGCATAATACCGAAAATGCCGAGGCAAACGCGGCATCTCTTGCCGAGTACACAAAGGATTTAACTCTTTCTGCAATGAAGGGCAGAGCATGCGTTCCCATCGCTGAAAAGCTCAGCGGAAAAACCTTTAGTCTTGAATCGAATCCTATGGATATCAAATGGATAAGATTTAATTTTACCGATGACGTCTGCACGCTTGATTATGAAAACAAAACGGGCGAGAAGACGATAAAATTCGGCATGTGTAAAAACGTATTTGATAAATTCCCCGAGGAGGGCTATTCCGACCTTGTCGGCGGTCAGTATGCGAAAGGCAACTTCTACAAATCGGCAACAAGTGCCGCATGGCTTGAGGATAGGAAGCTTGCCGTTCACGTTCAGGCAATAGACAAGTATTTCGGTAGACTCTTCATGCTTTTCAGCTTCAAGGATGAGAGCACCGTAGGGGTTAAAATGAAATCTTCAGCGGAAAACTTTTTCCTTGAATATAACGGTTACGCTGCGGGCTGCGCGGAGTGACAAAAAAAGGACGGAATTCCGTCCTTTTTTATGTTATCGGGCTATAATATTAAATCGTCATTCGCGGGATTATCGAGCACTTTCCCGTTTTCATCAAATCTTGAGCCGTGGCAGCTGCAATCCCAGCTATGCTCGAATTTGTTATAATTTAATGCGCAGCCAAGGTGCGGACATCTTTTTTTGCCAAACGTGAGCCAGCCACAGAGGGCTTCATAGGTATTAGCAGCCAACTGCTTTCGAAGAATGCTTCTTGAGGGGGCGAATAGCTTTTCGTACTTGCTTTCTTTTTCCGAAATAATATCAAAAAGCAGCTTTGCCGCAACCATAGAGGAGCTCATACCCCATTTGTTGAATCCGCTCGCAACGTACAAATTCTGCGTCGTACGCGAATATCTTCCTATATATGGAATTCCGTCAAGGGTAATGCAGTCCTGCGTTGCCCACTTATATCTTATTTGCGCCTGGGGATAAAACCTTTTTGCCGCCTCTTCGAGCTTTTCAAAGCCGCACTCGCCCTTACCCGTTCGGTGAGAGCCGCCGCCGAGCAATATATAGTCTCCGTATCCGCGGAAAGAAAAGCCCGACGCATCCTCGTCAAGATACATATCGGAAAGCTCACCGCCGCCCTCAAGCGCCAGAACGTAGGAGCGCTCCTGATATTCTTTAAGAAAATAAAAACCGTGCTTATTGATAAAAGGGAAATGCGTAGCCACTATTATCTTTTTCGCGTTTACTCGGTATTTGTCGGTTTTTGCGGTATTTCCGATTAGCTCCACGACCTTTGAGTGCTCGTATATCTTAAGCCCCTTCGCAATCTGTGATACGAATTTCAGAGGGTTAAAGCTAGCTTGATTTTTTATACCTACAGCACTCGCAACGGAAAATGGAAGCGCTGTGCTTTTTGTGTATACCGCATCTATTCCCAGAATATTTAAGGTGTCGTATTCCTTTTTTAGCTGCGAAGTGTCCGTCAAGGAATATATATAGGAATCCGCGGGAGTATAGTCGCAATCAATATTCTTGCAAAGCCGCCTGTATTCATCTAATGCCTCTCGGTTTGCATCGTAATATAGCTTAGCGTAATCAAGCCCGAATTCCTTTTGAATTTTTGAGTAAACAAGTCCGTGCTGTAAGGTTATCTTAGCCGTAGTATTTGCCGTAGTTTTGCTGCAAATTGTGTCTTTTTCAAGGAGAACGTAATCAATCCCCGCCGCCTGAAGCGTGTAAGCGCACAAAACCCCCGCAAGTCCACCGCCGATTATAAGTATATCGGTATCAATATCACGGTCGAGGACTTTAAATTTCGGCATATTTGAGTTTGCCGTCCATATAGACATAAAAATCACCACCCTATTTAGTATGATAAGGCGTTGATTAATTTATTAAAATATTTTATTTATATTTCCGGGTGTTGTTTAAGGTTCTTGACTTTCACACCCCGAATGTGATAAAATTAATGCGATGTTATTAAATGTTTTGGAGAATAAAATGGTCGATTATATAGATAAAAATGCAAGGTGGCAGATGCTCTCGGGCGTTTTTTCGCTGTATATAGCGCTCGTTGCAATAAGCACCTACGTTGCCTCGCTCTTTGTTTACGAGTGGCTCGGACTTATTGTCGGCTGCGTTATTATTTTATTCGCGATTATCCCTCACCGCCTTGGTAAAATCAATTCAGCGGCTTATATTTTGTCGGTTGCCATTAACGGTATTGGTACGGGATTTGCAATATCCGCGTATTATATCGTGAAGGAAAAGCCTGTTTCTATACATACTCTTATATTTGTTTCGCTGATTGCGGCAGCGCTTTATGCGTTAGCTAATCTCTTGATATCTCTATTTGGGAAAAAGAAGATGTTTATTATGCTTTTCGGCATTACCGTCGGAATTCTCTTGATTTTGTCGGTCACCTTTTGGATTATCCGCGGCGGATTTCTTTATTCATTTGGATTTTTTGCCTCCTTGCTCCTCCTTTTCTTCCTTTCGGTTACGGCGATAACGATATCTTATCCCGAAAGAGTTGCCCTGCGTGACCTCTCGTTCGGTGCTTTCGGCAGCTTTGTCGTGGCAGCTCTTGTGGTTGTTGCAATACTTTCCGAGGGGGATATAGTTGACGGAGTTGACATTGCCGACGCAGCTAAAAAAGGCAAAAAGAAAAGCACGAAGTAAATGTTGACAAAAGGTATAATATATGGTATAATCCATAGGTAATTTTATTTGAGGAAATACATAATGATTTGTAATACAATACTTGATGCAATGGGGAACACCCCTATTATAAGGCTTCGCAATATGTCCACTCCTGACGATGCTGAAATACTCGTGAAATTCGAGGGACTTAACGTAGGCGGCTCTATAAAGACGAGAACGGCATACAATATGGTTTTAGACGCTGAAAAGCGCGGTCTTATCAATAAGGATACGATAATAGTCGAGCCCACGAGCGGAAACCAGGGAATAGGTCTTGCACTCGTCGGAGCTGTAAAGGGCTATAAGGTCAAAATAATTATGCCCGACTCGGTAAGTGAGGAGCGTCGCAAGCTCGTAAATCAATACGGTGCAGAGGTAATTTTAGTTCATGACGACGGAAATATAGGACTCTGTATTGAGGAGTGCCTTAACCTCGCCCTAAAAATGCAGGCAGAGGACAAAAACGTTTTCGTTCCTCAGCAGTTTGAAAACCCTGCAAACCCCGCAATACAGAGGTCCGCTACCGCTGTTGAAATACTTGAGGCTGTGGGACATGAAATACACGGCTTCTGCTCGGGTATAGGAACGGGCGGCACTATTACGGGAATCGGAGAAACCTTGAAGGAGAAAAATCCCGATATTACCATATGGGCGGTTGAGCCCGAGAATGCCGCTATACTTTCGGGCGGCTCTATCGGCACTCACGTTCAGATGGGAATAGGCGACGGTCTTATACCGCCGATACTCAATCAGAATATTTACGACGACGTCTGCATCATTACCGACGAGGAAGCGATACAAACATCAAAGGACCTCGCGGCAAAAGAGGGAATACTTTGCGGTATAAGCAGCGGAACAAACGTTGCGGCAGCCCTCAAGCTCGCAAGGAAGCTCGGCCCGGGCAAAACCGTGGTTACCGTCCTTCCCGATACTGCGGAAAGATATTTCTCAACGCCCCTGTTTAAATAAATAGCAGAGATATTTTTTAGTCTCTGTTTGAGTAAAAATAATAAAAACTAAGAGGGTAGCTCAAGTTGCAAAAACTTGAGCTACCCTCGAATGCGTTAAGGGGGATAGGGGGATTTGGAGCGAAAATCTGAGATACTCTTTGTACGCTTAAGCACTTTTGCGCTTGGCACGGTGTGCCTTGTTGCGACTT
>JAZLAO010000098.1:0-8994 GCA_045613205.1 Eubacteriales bacterium
TCCAAAACAAAAATCCCAACCGCTAGGGTTGGGATTTGTTTTGGAGGCGTCACCCAGATTTGAACTGGGGGATAGAGGTGTTGCAGACCTTTGCCTTACCACTTGGCTATGACGCCGTATTTAGAATGCTATAATATTATACCAGAGTGATTTGATTTTGTCAAGGACTTTATCGTAATTATTGAAAAAAAGTTTTACTAAAATTATTGAAAAAAGTTTTTACACTGTCTGTTATATGCCTAAAAAGGTTTTTATGTTCGGAAATTTCTTGAAAACGATATTGAAAAAGTTTTTAAAACGTAGTATAATCGCATTATAAAATATTGAAGGAGAATTAAAAAGTGAAGGCTTTTGTGGTTCAGCCGTATTACTCGGTCAAAGAGGAAGATTTGGAAAAATGCTTTAGCGGAATGCTTAGTCAGCTCGATGCGGTTGGAGAGGATGCGGATATAATTGTGCTTCCCGAATATTGCGATATTCCCGCAGCGTGTCGCGGCAAAGCGGCTTTTCACAGCGCTATTGCAAAATACAATGCAAAAATCAAAGAAAAGGCCAAGGAATTGGCACGGCGCTGCCATTCTATCGTGTTTTTCAATGCTGCCGATAAAACCGAAACAGGTCTCAGAAACACCACGTATGCCCTTGACCGCGAGGGAAACGTAGTTTACAAATATTACAAGGCTCATCCCGCGCCAAGCGAGGTTAAAACCGAGCGAGAGGGCGGCAATGAGGTTGACGTCGGATACAGCTACGAATTCCGCACACCCGACGTTTGCGAAATCGAAGGCATTCGCTTCGGATTTATGACCTGCTATGATTTCTATTTTTACGAAAATTTTGCACCGCTCGCACGTCAGAACGTTGATATTATTATCGGTTGCTCACATCAGAGAACCGATACTCACGATGCGCTTTCCATTATCAACCGTTTCCTTTCTTATCACACGAACGCATATCTCGTTCGCGCATCGGTTTCGCTAGGCGAGGATTCGCTCGTCTGCGGCTCAAGCTCGATTATTGCGCCCGACGGCAAGGTGCTCGTGGATATGAAGAGCAAGATAGGAGTTGCGTCAGCGGAGTTTGACCCTCACGAAAAGTACTACAAGCCTGCGGGCTTCCGAGGTCAGCCAAAGGCGCACTATGAGTATATCGAGGACGGCAAACGCCCCTGGCTCTACCGCAACGGAGGAGCGAGCGTCGTTCCCTTTGATAAGTATATGCCGTATCCCAGGCTTTGTGCGCATCGCGGATATCATACCATAGCTCCCGAAAATACTATGCCGGCATTTGGCGCGGCTGTGGCAATGGGCGCAGAAGAGTTTGAGTTCGATTTGTGGTCCACTGCTGACGGTGAGCTTGTTACGGTGCATGACAGAAGACTTGAGCGTATCTCAAACGGCGAAGGACTTGTGCAGGAGCACACGCTTGCCGAGCTGAAGGCGCTTGACTTCGGCAGTCATTTCAGCGAAAAATACAAGGGACTTCACCTGCCCACCTTTGAGGAGATTCTTGCAAAATTCGCGGGCAGGGTTATTATGAATATTCACGTCAAGGCGTGGGATATCGTGACAAATGACAGAATGGTAGATAAAATTGCCTCGCTCATTGAAAAATACGATTGCGTGCGCCACGTTTACTTCGTTTCCTCAAACACCGAGGCGCTGCTTGAAATGCGTGAAAGGCTCCCGCAGGCAGGATACTGTCAAGGTGCGGGACGCGGTCACGAGGTGATGATGCAGGCAGCCTTTGAGCACAAATTTGAAAAGGTGCAGTTTGTAAGTTGGCATCCGTACGACAAGGCGATGGTGGATAAATGCCACGAACACGGAATACGCTGTAATTTCTGTCAGGCAAACACCCCCGAGCTCGCAAAAGAGGCTTTTGATAATGGTATCGACTGCGTTCTTACCGACGATTTTCACCTTGTAAAAATCGGGCTTGAGCAGTACCTCAAATAATGGATTTTTCGTCGCACGGGCTGTCTTGTGAGACAAAAATCAAAAGGATTTGAATATGATATATATACTAACGAAAATCGACGGTGATTACGCAACGCTCGTCGAAGAGAAGAGCGGAGAGGCGCTATTTATCGCTCTTGCACTGCTTCCGCAGGGCGCAGATATCGGCACGAAGCTCTTGTGTGAAAATTTTGAATTTTCGATAATATAAGCATAAAAATCCCGAGGACGAAAATCCTCGGGATTGATTTTTAGTGATTTACTGCAATTTTGTGTTCTGTTTCTATTGCCGCTTCGCGATTATCAAGGTCCATCTGACCAAGCTCATTGCAACGGTCGCAAAGCTTCTTTGCGATTTCCTCGCGAGAAGCACCCTCAACGAAGAGCTCGGAGAGCATAACCGGCTTATCGACTACGTAACGCTTTTCGTTCTTTCTGTAATAGGCGACGGCTATCGGAACGTCCATGCCCTTTTTGAGAAGTATTTTTCCAAGCGAGGTAAATCCAAGGTGGAAGCCCTCGAGCACGTCCAGATATCCCTTGTCGGAAATTTCGGGAAAGATTATTATGCTTTTCCCGTCCTCTATTGTATGTACGCTCTCGGACAGCGTTTTAGTAAAACGAATATCGCGGTAGGTAGAAATAAGGTTGATTCCCTTGTAAAACATATTTGTAAGCGGGGATGCAATTATACAGAAGAGTCTTGCAAGATGAAGATTCCAATGCTTTTTTTCATGGTAGAATACACGCGTCTGGTATTTGTAAAGCGCAATGAGTCCCGAATTCATTTCGGAAGCGCCCCAGAATCTGAACGGGATATTTCCGTAGAGCTCCCATGCGAGAGGAGCAGCCGTTCCAACGTGATTTGAGAGAATTATGGTGGGTTTATCTATTTTTTTGTCAAGATAGACGAATTCCGTTTCTTTTACGAAAAGGCGCATTATCTTTTTAACAAATCTGAACCACGGTTTGCGTATGTCCTTGTAACCTTGCTTTGCCACTGGTATTCTCCTTTATTAAACAATATACTGTAGTAGTATAACATGCTTAAATAAACAGAAAATAAACAGCGAGTTGGTATTGGATAACAGGAAAGGAAAAAACGCTGTGATTAAGATACTTGTTTTTTTGCAGCTTCTCTTGCGCTGGTTTTGCCCTCAGGCTTAATATCACCTGCTTTGGTAAGGGCGATTTTCGTAAGCAGAGGACCGACAAGCTCGTATACCAGCACGGCAAACAGAGTGATGCTTGCAACTATATGCCCGTCAGCACCGAGCTGTTTTGCCTGAATAGCCATGCCAAGCGCGACACCTGCTTGCGGAAGCAGGGTGATACCGAGGTATTTTATTATCTTATCGTCGCATTTTACCGATTTCGCGCTTATATATGCACCGCTGTATTTACCTGCCGAACGGGCGATTATATAAATGATACCGACGAGAACTATTGAGAGGCTTGTGAAGACCGAAAGGTCGAGCTCCGCTCCGCTCAAAACGAAGAAGAGAACGAAGAGGGGCGCTGTCCATCTATCAATTCTGTCCATAAGCTCCTCGGAAAAGTCGCAGATGTTGCAGAAAACCGCGCCGAGCATCATGCAAACGAGAAGCGAAGAGAATGCGACGTGTATACCGCCTATCTCAAATTTTATCATCGAGAGCGCAACGGTGAGAAGCACGAAGGTGACCGACATTGCAAGTCTTTTTGAACGGGAGTGGAAAAATCTCTCGCAGAAGGTGAAAAGCAGACCCATGACGAAGCCGAGGGCGAGCGAGAGTATGACCTCGAGTATCGGCTCAAGGATAACGGACAGGATGTTTACTTCTCCGAGCGAGAGTGATTTTGCGACTCCAAAGGAAGCTGCAAAAACTACGAGTCCCACTGCGTCGTCAAGAGCAACGACGGGAAGAAGAATATCGGTAAGAGGACCCTTTGCTTTGTACTGACGGACGACCATAAGGGTTGCCGCGGGTGCGGTTGCCGTTGCTATTGCACCGAGGACTATTGCCGCGGAGAGCGAGAGGGTGTCCTTCATTGCAAAGTGTAGTGCGATAAGGGCGATGTCTACTATGAGAGTTGTAATGAGCGCTTGGCATATTCCTATAACCGTTGCCTGCTTTCCGATTTTTTTGAGCTGCGGAATACGGAACTCGTTTCCTATGGAAAAGGCAATGAATCCGAGAGCAACGCTCGAGAGAAGAGAATACTTTTCACTCGAGATGTCAAACGAAGAAAAGCCGAGCGTCGGGAAATTGGGTATTTCGATTGCACCGAGTAAAAATGGGCCTACGAGTATTCCCGCAACGAGATAGGCGGTAACTGCAGGAAGACTCAAGAGCTTTGCAACACGGGATAGCATAAGTCCCGCTAAAAGCGCGATAGACAGACTGAAAAGAATTTGCATTTTGAAAACCTCTTGAAGTGTAATTTAGAATAATGAAAGCCCTGGAATTTCCAAGGCTTTTTGAGTCTTTTATAATAACCGATTAAAATTATAACTCTAACGGTTAGATTTGTCAACAGAATTTTAAAATATTTTTAATGATTTTCAGCGATTGAATGCGATATCCTTTATAACCTCGCCCGCGAGGATAAGGCCCGCTACCGACGGAACGAATGAAATACTGCCGGGGGCATGTCTCGCGCCTGAGTCATCTGCTACCGCGCGGCACGGCTCTTCCTTTGAGTAAACGACCTTGAGCGAGGGGATGGCTCGGCGGCGCAGCTCGGTGCGCATAACTCTTGCGAGAGGGCAAACCGAGGTTTTGTAAATATCCGAAACCTCAAATGCTGTAGGGTCGAGCTTGTTGCCTGCACCCATCGAGGATATGATTTTTACACCGACAGCATTTGCGCGCTCTATAAGCAAAAGCTTGCTTTTTACCGTATCAATAGCGTCAACGATGTAATCGTATTTTGAAAAATCTATACCGTCAGCATTTTCCTCAGAGTAAAAAATCTCATGCGCCGTTACGTTGCAGTCCGGGTTTATGTCGAGGATTCGCGCCTTCATAACATCGACCTTTGCCATTCCTACAGTGCTCGTAAGAGCAACAATCTGTCGGTTTAAATTTGACACGGATACCGTATCGGCATCAAAAAGGTCGATTTTTCCTATTCCCACGCGTGCAAGAGCCTCAGCTGCGTGACCGCCTACTCCGCCTATGCCGAAAACGGCAACGTAAGCTTTCCTTATTCGATTTTTTCCATCTTCACCGAGGAGCAGGTCGCTTCTTGAAAATCTTTCGTCCATGTTGTAAACCTTTATTTACTAAAATTCACCTCTTGCAATCGCTGTTACAAGATTAAAGTCATCATCAACGATAATGAAATCCGCATCGTATCCGACCTCGATTTTGCCCTTGTTAAGCTTCATAAGCCGCGCCGGATTTTCGGTTGCCATTTTCACGGCATCTTCCTCGGGAATTCCGAAGCGTATAGCCTGCTTTACACAGTAAAACAGTGTTGCGGTAGAGCCCGCAAGGTTTCCGCCTGCCGTGCGTGCCACCGAATCCTTAACCGTCATTGTCTGACCGCCAAACTCATACTCTCCGTCGGAAAGACCTGCAGCGCGCATGGAATCGCTGATTAAAACCGTGCGGTCAGCTCCGAAAATTTTCACGAGCATTTTTACTGCCGCGGGGTGAACGTGCACTCCGTCCGAGATGAGCTCTGCGTATACGTCGGGGTTGTCGCTTCCCGCGCCAATCGGTCCGGGCGCGCGGTGGTGTATTCCGGGCATAACGTTGTAGGTGTGAGTAAGGCTTGTCGCGCCCGAAAGGAATGCCTCGGATGCCGTGTAGTAGTCGGCCTCGGTGTGTCCGACAGATACCTGCGCGGGACAGCTTTTTATGAAATCCATGCTTCCCTCAATTTCGGGGGCAAGGGTGATTCTTTTTACCTTTTTGCATTTTGCGAAGAGCTCTTTTGATGGGGGAATGATGTACTTTTCGTTCATCGCGCCCTTGCATTTTTTGTTAATAAACGGTCCTTCCATGTGAAAGCCGGGAATATTTGCACCGTGGCCGAAGTCTGTGTCGGCACTGACGGCGCGGAGTATATCCTCCTCGCTCATTGACATAGTTGTCGGAAACCAGGTTGTAGTTCCGTTTTTAAGGAGCCAATCGGACATCTCGGCAAGCCCGCCCTCCATAGTATCGTAACCTATACAGCCGTGAATATGTATATCAATAAGTCCCGGATATATTTTGTTTCCGTGAAAGTCCGTGCCATTCTCCCGAGTCTTGCCGATGGAAAGGATTTTGCCGTTTTCCACGGTTATGTCGGTTATCTCTCCGCGAAGCATAACGTTTTTAAGTATTTTCATAATAATATTCTCTGCTTTTTTTGTTTTTATGATACCATACCGCACCCCGAAAGTCAATAAAGCTATTGATTTATTTTCAAAAATATTGTATAATGGCTATATAAACTTTTGTGGAGAAAAACTATGCTATCAAGAATTTACTCCTCCGGAATTTTCGGTATAGACGGATTTGAGGTTGCGGTTGAATGCAGCGCATGGGACAGGATTCCCCGTTTTGACCTTGTGGGACTTCCCGATGCAGCAGTAAAAGAAGCGAAAAACAGAGTTCAGTCTGCTTGCGAAAACAGCGGTTTTAAATTTCCTGCTCTTGATATAATGATAAATCTTGCGCCCGCGGATATAAAGAAGGAAGGCTCTGCGTTTGATTTAGCCATACTTGCAGCTATACTTCAAAGCGACGGAACAATACCGCGTGACTATGATTTTTCGAACAAGTGTCTCATAGGCGAGCTTTCTCTTTCGGGTGACGTGCGAGCGGTTGGCGGAGTTCTTCCAATGGCTATTTCGGCGCGCGACAGCGGAAAGCGAGAGGTGTTTGTACCTGTGGAAAATGCAGGCGAGGCCTCGGTTGTTGACGGCATCACCGTGTACGGTGTAAAAAATGTGAAAGCACTTGTCGACCACATAAAAGGCAAAGCGCCTCTCATTCCTACCTCTTACGACAGAAGCACCTTTGGAAGAGATAATTTTACGTCCTCTGTCGATTTTTCAGAGGTAAGAGGACAGTATAAGGCGAAACGCGCGCTGGAGGTTGCGGCGGCAGGGGGTCATAACATATTAATGATAGGACCTCCCGGTGCGGGCAAGTCAATGCTTGCTAAAAGAATACCGACGATACTGCCCGACATGACCTTTACAGAGGCTCTTGAAACGACGAAAATACATTCAATAACAGGAATGCTTAAAAGCAATCTTGTAACCGAGCGTCCGTTTCGTTCCCCGCACCACACGGTCAGCCGTATAGGAATGGTGGGAGGCGGTGTAAATCCGCGTCCCGGAGAGATATCCATGGCTCACAACGGTGTTCTGTTCCTTGATGAGCTCCCCGAATTTCCTAAGTCTGTCAGCGAATCCCTGCGTCAGCCTCTTGAGGACGGGGTTGTGACGGTTACGCGTGCGGCAGCGACGGTTGTTTATCCGTCGACGTTTATGCTGGTGTGCGCTATGAACCCCTGTAAGTGCGGATATTTCGGTGATCCGACAAGGCAGTGCACCTGCTCGCCAAAATCGATAAAGACCTACCTTGAGAGAGTCAGCGGACCTCTTCTTGACAGAATAGACATAGAAATAGAATTGCCTTCGGTATCCTATAATGAAATATCGGGAAAAGCAGCGCCGGGTGAGCCGTCGGCAAAAATCAGAGAAAGGGTTAACCGCGCAAGAGAATTTGCAAGGGAAAGACTTGCCGAGGGCGGCGACAGCGTTGACGTTTTGAACTCAAACATGCCGGTGAAGCTCTTGCATAAGTATTGTGTTCCGACAGAGGAAGCGTCGGCTCTTATGAAGGAAGCCTTTGAAAGCCTGGGCCTATCGGCAAGAGGACACGACAGAGTTCTCCGCGTTGCAAGAACCATTGCCGACCTTGACGCATCGGAGAAAATCCGCGCGGAGCATATCTCAGAGGCTATTATGTATCGCTCTCTTGACAGAAAATACTGGAAAAGATAAAAAACACTTGACAAACGGAAAAATCGGTAGTATAATTACACCAAACCAAAGAGAAAGAGTAGTAGCTTGACTTTAACGGTCATAAGAGAGCCGCAGGCGGTGGGATTGCGGTGTCCGTGTTTCTTGCGAATGGACTTTCGAGGGCGGACCGAAGGCTTTTGCTGCGTAGGCTCCGACGGAAGCGGCCGTTATACTGCAGGCGTATGTTTGTACGTTTAAAGGAAGCTATGCTTTGAATCGGGTGGCACCGCGATTGTATTCGCCCCGAGCGCAGTTTATCACTGCGCTCGGGGATTTTTGTTTACACGGGTGTCGGCTTAAACTCAGAAGAAGGGATTAATAATATGTTTTATACCGGAACGCGATGGCGTAATCAGCTGCTAAATAATGAAAACTAATATTTACAAATTACAACGATAAAAGGAGAACGAAAATGAATAGATACAAAGACTTCGAAAATTATATGAAGGAATATCCCACAAAAGACGGATACTTCGGTGAATACGGCGGAGCATATCTGCCGCCCGAGCTTGTACCCGCTTTCCGCGAAGCTGACGATGCTTATGAGGCTATATGCCATTCCGCGCAGTTTATAAACGAGCTTCGCAGAATAAGAAAGGAGTTTCAGGGCAGACCCACACCGGTTTATCACTGCGAAAGGCTCTCGAGACTTTTCGGAAACTGTCAAATTTATTTAAAGAGGGAAGACCTAAACCATACCGGAGCGCACAAACTCAATCACTGCATGGGAGAGGGCTTGCTTGCCAAATTTATGGGCAAAAAGAAGCTTATTGCCGAAACCGGTGCGGGACAGCACGGTGTTGCAACCGCTACTGCAGCGGCTCTGATGGGTATGGAATGTGTCGTATTCATGGGCGAAGAGGATACCAAGCGTCAGGCACTGAACGTATACCGTATGCGTCTTCTCGGTGCGGAAGTTATACCCGTAAAGACCGGTACGGCAACCTTGAAGGATGCGGTTTCCGAAGCAATGCGTGAATGGACCAGCAGAATCAGCGATACCCATTACTGCTTGGGTTCCGT
>JAZLAO010000099.1:0-24971 GCA_045613205.1 Eubacteriales bacterium
GAGAGCCACGATACTCTCCTGGCTTATAGTCGCTGCGCTCGGCGCTTTGTTTGCCGCTCTTTCATACAGAGCTTACACAAAATTTATTAAAGAGGATGATTAATATATTATGAAAATCGTTATTAAAGTCGGTACTTCTACGCTCGCATATCAGAACGGATGCGTTAACATACGCCGCATAGAATCGCTTTGCAAAATTATAAGCGACCTTATGAATGCGGGACACAAAATAATTCTCGTTTCATCGGGCGCTATCGGAATGGGCGTTGGCAAGCTCAATTTGAAGGAGCGTCCCCGCGACATTGCGGGCAAGCAGGCAGCAGCTGCCGTCGGTCAGTGCGAGCTTATGTATATATATGACAAGGAGTTTGGCGAGCACAACAAAACCGTCGCTCAGATACTCCTAACTGCCCCGGACCTCAAGTGCGACGACCGCCACAAGAAATTTGAGGCGACTGTGAATACGCTTCTTGAATTCGGAGTGCTTCCCATTATCAACGAAAATGACACCGTCGCAACCGAAGAAATCGAGTTTGGTGACAACGACACACTTGCCGCTCTCGTTGCCGAGGGAACGAACGCCGACCTTCTCGTTTTGCTCTCGGATATCGACGGGCTTTATACAGGCGACCCCAAAAACGATAAAACCGCAACACTTATTCCCGAGGTCAGAGAAATTACGCCCGAAATTGAGGCGCTCGGCGGCGGAGCAGGCTCGGGTCTCGGCACGGGAGGCATGGTTACAAAGCTTCGCGCGGCAAAAATCGCCACCACATCGGGATGCGATATGATTATTGCAAACGGCGCATACCCCGAGTTGCTTTACAAAATTACCGACGGTGAAAGCGTCGGAACTAAATTTTATGCAAAGAGATAATATTATGACGTCAACACAACAAATCCTTATCACCGCTAAAGAAACCGTACGTTCCTTGCGCGGTGTAAAAGACGAAAAAATAAACGAAGCACTGTTAAAGATGGCGGACGCGTTGGTTTTGAATACCGACAAAATCCTTGCGGCTAATAAAACCGATATAGAGCTGGCAAAGGACAAGATATCTCCCGTTATGATTGACAGACTGACTCTCACCGAGAAGAGAATCTCTGATATGGCTGACGGAATTAGGGCAATATCTACTCTCCCCTCTCCGCTCGGTAAGACTATAAAAAGCGTAAGCCGCCCGAACGGACTTATTATTGACAAGGTTTCTGTTCCTATGGGAGTTATTGCGATAATCTACGAAAGCCGCCCGAACGTCACCTCAGATGCCGCTGCACTCGCGCTAAAAAGCGGTAACGTGTGCGTACTCCGCGGCGGAAAAGAAGCTTACAATTCAGCAAGAGCCATAGTTGATGCTCTTGAAGCGGGACTTGTTGACGCGGCACTTCCTAAAACCGCGGTTCAACTAGTATCAGATACCACGCGTGAGAGCGCAACCGAGCTTATGAAAGCTAAAGGCTACGTTGACCTACTCATACCGAGAGGGGGCAAAGGGCTTATTTCAGCCTGCGTTCAGAATGCTACCGTTCCCTGCCTCGAAACAGGAACGGGAATATGTCACGTTTACGTTGACCGCGATGCCGACGAGAATAAGGCTCTCGCTATAATCGAAAACGCAAAAACCAGCCGACCTTCCGTCTGCAACGCTGCAGAGGTATGCCTTGTTCATAAGGATATTGCGAAGAGCTTTCTTCCGAAGCTCAAAGCACTGCTTGTTGACGGAAGAGAGAAAAACCCCGTAGAGCTTCGCTGTGACGAAAGAGCTCTTCAAATCATAGACGGCACGCCTCTTACAAGTGAGGATTTCGATACGGAGTTCCTCGATTATATTCTCGCTGTCGGAGTGGTTGATTCGGTTGAAGAAGCCACACTTCACATTGCAAAGCACTCCACCCAACACAGTGAGGCTATTATAACGGAAAATCAGAGCGCTGCGGAATATTTCACAGAAAACGTTGACAGCGCTGCAGTTTACGTTAACGCCTCCACCCGTTTCACCGACGGAGGCGAATTCGGTCTTGGATGCGAAATGGGAATCTCCACGCAAAAAATGCACGCGAGAGGTCCTCTTGGCATTGAAGAGCTGACCACCTACAAATATATTATCCGCGGTAACGGTCAGATACGCTGAAAGGAAATTTAAAGATGATTAAGGTTGGATTTATAGGAGCCGGAAATATGGGCTCCGCCCTCATCAAAGCGGCAAAAAAAATCAGTGATGCCGAAATTTATATTTACGACAAGGATGAAGCAAAAGCAAAAAGCCTTGCGGATAATATAGGAGCATATTACAAGAGCAGCGATATAATTGCAGGTGAATGTGATTTTATTTTCCTTGCGGTAAAGCCGAATATCATTGCAAGCGTCGCAAAGGAGCTTTCTCCAATGCTCAAACACCGTGCGGGATACACCCTTGTAAGCATGGCAGCGGGAGTGTCGCTTCTCAAGCTTGAGGAATGCTTTTGCGGTGTAGATGCTCCTATTATCAGAATCATGCCGAACACGCCCGCTTCTGTAGGAAAGGGTATGACTCTCTGGTGTAAGAACAGCAAGGTTTCTTGCGATTCGGCTTCCGCTTTTGAAAAAATCATGTCTGAGTCGGGTTCGCTTGACGAGATTCCCGAAAAGCTTATTGATGCTGCATCTGCAGTTTCGGGCTGCGGTCCTGCTTTCGTGTACATGTTCATTGAGGCGCTCGCTGACGGAGCTGTTGAATGCGGTCTTCCGCGGGACAAAGCACTTCTCTACGCTTCCGAAACGCTTATAGGAGCTGCAGCGATGGTAAAGGAAGACGGAAGACACCCCGAAGAGCTTAAAGACGCGGTTTGCTCCCCCGGCGGAAGTACTATTGCGGGGGTTCACGCACTTGAAGAGGGCGCTTTCAGGGCTGCTGCGTCAAACGCTGTAATTGCAGCGTACAAAAAGACGCTTACGCTTGGAAAATAAGTAAAAAAAATCTCCAAAACTACTTGCATTTTCAATTTGTTTGTGGTATAATGTATTTCGTCAATTTGTGTTAACAAATAAATTTATATAAAATTCCGTCCTCCGTGACGAGATTTTAGGAGGTGTCAAAATGGCTAAGTGTAGCATTTGCGGTAAGGGCGTTACCTTTGGACATAACGTTTCCCACTCTAACCGTAAGACCAACAGAACCTGGAAGCCCAATATCCGTAAGGTAAAGGCAGTAGTTAACGGCACTAACTGTTCCGTTTACGTTTGCTCCCGTTGCCTTCGTTCAGGAAAGATTGAGCGCGCATAAAGGTCAAAAAACTCCGCGTTTAAGCGGAGTTTTTTCATTAGTGAAATATGATTTGCTTAGTTGATGAAAGAATTTCTATAAAATGTGAAAGAAGCCTTTTAAAAATGGGCTTCCGCGTAATAAAAATGCCTCGGTCGGAAAAGCTCGGTGCGCCCGTTGCTTCCCATCCCGACATGCTGCTTTTTTACGACAACAAAAACTTGATTACAAGCTCGGAATACTGCGACCTTTTCCCGTATATTTTTTCAGATATACGGGAGTATTCGAATACAGCTTTCACGTTTACGGCCGACACTTATGAGTCGACTTATCCAAAGGATGCAATTTTCAACGCGCTTCGCGTAGGCGATTATATTTTTTTAAAGGAAGATACCGTATCAGAGGCGATAAAAGAATACGCAAAGGACAAAGCGCTTAATATAGTTCCGGTAAAGCAAGGCTACCCTGCCTGCACTGTGCTTTCATTTGGAAACAATGCTATTACGAGCGACGAGGGTATGGCTATCGCACTCAAAAAGGTCGGTATCAACGTAACCCTGATTTCAAACGGCAGTATTTCTCTGCCCCCTTACCAATATGGATTTATCGGAGGTGCATCAGGCGTTTTTAGTGATACCGTTTATTTTATCGGTGACCCTATGCTCCACCGTGACGGAGAAAAAATAGCTAACGCAATAACACATGCAGGATATAAATTCAAAGCTCTCTCGGACGAACCGTTAGCCGATCTTGGACGTATCATTTTTATTGAATAGTATGTCTATTACAACGCTCAGAAGCGGTATAAGAACAAGCCCGAAAAAGCCGAGCAGCATATATCCCGAATACAAGAGAATAAGGCTTAGAACCGGATGTATTCCAAGATTCTTGCCAACTATTTTAGGCTCTATAAACTGTATTATAATCTGATGGGCTACAAAGAGTATTATAAGCCCTATTCCAAGCCTAACGTTGCCGAATATCAGCTGATATATGCTCCATGGGACTAAAACAGTGCCGACACCTATCAGAGGCAAAGCGTCAAGCAACGCAACTACAAATGCAAACAGTACGGCATATTTTACACCCAGCACCAGAAAACCGAACAGCATTATTATAAAGGTCACCATCATTATAATAAGATATGCGCGCAAATATTTTAGCATCGATTTGAGAAAATTGTTTTTAAAGCGAACAAGCCATAACACAAGCTTTTTCGGCAGAGTCTTTTTAACAAATGAGTTTATATTCTCAAGGTCGAGCGCAAAATATATTGATGCTATTACTGTAACCAGTATAAATATCAGAGCCTTGGGAACGGAACGCACAAATACTGTAAGCACACCGACAAGCCCAGAAAGAAGTGAAGAGAGCGTACTCTTTAGCGCTTCCCCTATATGAGCTTCGAGCTCTTCAGCGCCCTCTCTGTCTCCGAGAAATCCTCGTATAGGATGAAGTATCTTCTGCAGCGCATCATAAAGCGCATCGCTTTCAACAAGCCCGGTTAAAAATCCCCAGGCTTCGCTTATGGCATACGCAAATAGGCTTACTATCAAAGCAATCAATCCTATTATAATTATCGCGGTAAGACTCACGCTTATGAGCCTGTTGGATATTTTCGTAGCCTCGGAGATTTTTCTCGCCATGGGTCTTACAGAAAAGGCAACTGCCCAAGCTGTTAAAAACGGCAACAGGAGAACAAATATATATTTTATAAAAACATATCCGAAAATTAAAGCTCCGAGAAACGTCACGGTAAGATACGCATAGAAGCTTAATTTCTCCCGACTCATTATCTTATCCCCCCAAGCTTTAAGCATTTATTACATTATAGTCAAATATTTTATATTTTATTATAGGAGAACAAAAATGGTTATCATTGAAATGGAAAACGGCAAGAAAATCGAGCTCGAGCTCTGCCCCGAGGCAGCTCCCGAAACGGTTAAAAATTTCGAGATGCTCGTAAAAAAAGGCTTCTACGACGGTCTGACATTTCACAGAGTTATCCCCGGATTTATGATTCAGGGCGGTGACCCGCTCGGCAACGGAATGGGCGGCGCCGAAAAGAACATCAAGGGAGAATTCCGCGCTAACGGCCATAACAACCCCATAAAGCATGAGCGAGGTGTTATTTCGATGGCGAGAGCCTTCGACCCCAATTCAGCCTCCTCTCAGTTCTTTATCATGCACGCAGACGCGCCTCACCTCGACGGTCAGTATGCGGCATTTGGTAAGGTAATTTCCGGCATGGATGCGGTCGACGAAATAGCCTCTATCCCCACGGATTACAACGACAGACCTAAAATTGCTATAAGAATTAAGAAGGCTTATCTAGACTAAAAATGCGCCAAAGAGCGACCTAAAATCAAGAAGGCTTTTATAGATAAAAAAATCGCACCAAAGAGTGACTTAAGTGCTCCTCTTTGGTGCATTTTTTTACTTGTATTCTTCTTTAAGGTTGATTATCTTTTCGCTCTTTCTTGATTTATCCGCGGCATAAACGCAAAGATGACCGTTTATGGAATCGTTTATGTTTGTTATGGAAACATCGCTTCTGTCACCGTTAAGATAATTGCACATAGAGCGCATCATACCGGTGTCACCACCTCGGTGCTCGTCTTGTGCCCCCTCAGATACGTCGTATTTTGTTTCCTCATAGCATTTATTTTTGAAATCGTATTTTCTTACGGTAAACATATTGTCGCTATGTGAGCCGAAGATTTCACCGTCCTCACCAACGATATGTATATTTCTGTCACCCTTTGCGGCAGCGCCTATAAGGTCAAAGCTTCCTACAGAGCCATTTTCAAATTTTACAATTATATTCTGACGGTCCACAAGGTCCTTATCTTCGTAAACGCATCTGCCGTAGGCGCTCTTTTTGAGCTGCTCGTTGATATCTTCTTGGGTTATCTCATCGACGGGCTTATCTATGTCGTGAATTATGCGCTTCCAGGTTCCGCTCTTACCGTTGAATATATTTGTGATAGAATACTTACAGGTGTTCTCGTGCGGGCAGGTGTGGCAGGTCTCAGTAGCACCCTCGGGAGCGTTTTCGGGAATGAATATTTTACGGTCGGCAAAGCTTGCAACCTTTACGGGTGCGCTTGCATTGTTGAGCCAGCACATCATATCGAGGTCGTGGCAGGATTTCGCAAGAAGGAATGAGGAGCCGCACTCAGCCTCGCTCTTCCATTTTCCTACTACGTAGGATTCTACATAGTGTGAAACGCCAACGTGCTCAGCCATTTTAATAGAGGTTATCTTTCCTATTTCGCCAGCAAGTATCTTTTCCTTGATGCCCTTATAGAAAGGAGTATAGCGCAATACGTGGCATACGAAAAGATTTCTTCCGCACTCAAGTGCGGTATTGCGTATATCAAGAAGCTCGTTAACGTCAGCGGTAATGGGCTTTTCCATTAAAACGTCATATCCCGCGCGAAGCAAGGGCTTTGATATTTTGCAATGAATATCGTCAATCGTTGCGTTTATTACGAGGTCGCACTCAGGGTGGCAGGCCACGAAATCCTCAACGCTTGCAAACTGCATGTCGGCAGCAATTCCGTGCGTTTTCGCAAATTCAACGCGGTGAAGCTCGTTAGGATCTACGACTGCTACAACCTTCATCTGCTCTGGGAATCTGATTGCGTAGTTAGAATAAATTATTCCTCTGTTTCCCGCTCCGACGCAGGCAACCTTAATAGTTTTCATAAAATCCTCCAAAAAAGTATTTGTTACATGGAAATTATACATTAAACCTTTATTTTTTTCATTTCATATATTTAGCCGATAGTGTCAAAAATTACGATTTTTCTCAAACTTATTTTTCGCTCTGTAAAAAGTATTCATGCTTCCGAAGCCGCATCGCATTGCCGTTTCGGTGGCCGTGCTTCCTTCAAGGAGCATAATTTCGGCAGCCTTCGTATATCTTACGTAATTCAAATAGTCCTTAAAGCCCATATTTACAAACCTATTGAAGAGTGATGAAAAATAACTCGGAGCGTATCCAAACTTTGCGGCAACGCTCGGGAGAGTCAGGTCCTTTTCAAAATTTTTGCTTATGTAATCAAGGACGGATATCATCGTTTCATTTGTCTTTTTCCGACTGTCAACCTTACCGCAGGATGACTCTATTATACCGAGAACGTAGGAAATGAGAGATTCCACAAGAAGCCCGTTCGGAATACTGTCACCGTATGCCGAGTAATACTCGGAAAGTCTTGTCTTTATTGCCTGAAACGCCTTACCGTCACACTCGGGATAGCTCGGGAGAGTTTTGTCACCGTCCTTTAGCATTCTGCAATAGTCCTTTGAAAAAACGAGCAAATAATTCTCGCAAAAATCAAAAACGAAGGAGTGGATATCATAGCTGTCACAAAACAGAATATCGCCCGCATTAAGCGTCTTACTCTCTCCGTTTAAAACAACCTCAGCACTTCCCCGAGTCACAACCAAAAGCTCATATCCGTCGTGGCAATGAGGCGGTGTGACGTAGGGCTCGGTATTACCGTCATAAAACCTATATCGGAATAGATAATAGGATTTTTCGTCAACTTTTTTTTCGTAATACATATCTACCTTTTAAATCGGGGTCGGCAAAAACCGACCCCTGAAATATTACTATTCTGTTACTGCCTCGGGATGCTTTGCCTTGATAACCGCAAGAGCCTCCTCGTCCGCGCAAACGACTATATCGCCCTTGTAGAACTGAAGAATAGATGCGGGAACCTCGGGAGTAACCTTACCGAAGAGCGCCGCCTCTATGATATCAGCCTTGCCCTTGCCTATTACAACCATGACAATCTTCTTTGCCGCCATGATAGCTCCGATGCCCATGGAAAGCGCCTGAGTGGGAACGAGGTCGCGGGAAGCAAAGAAACGGGAGTTTGCATCTATAGTTGAATCGGTGAGGTCGATAAGGCTTGTGCCCTTGGGGAAATAGTCAGCGGGCTCGTTGAAGCCGATGTGACCGTTATTACCGATACCGAGAAGCTGAATGTCAACTCCGCCTGCAGCTTCGATTACCGCATCGTATCTCTTGCACTCCTCTGCAAAATCCTTTGCAAGACCGTTAGGCAAATTAACGTTCTCTTCCTTAATGTTGATGTGATTGAAGAGATTTTTATGCATAAAGTAGGAATAGCTCTGGTCGTGGTCGGCAGAAAGTCCCGCATATTCGTCAAGGTTTACGCTTGTAACCTCTTCGAAGGAAAGCTCGCCACTTTCATACTTCTTTATAAGCTCCGCGTACATAGTAAGGGGAGAGGAGCCCGTAGCAAGACCGATAACCGCATTGGGCTTGTTTTTTATAACGTCGGCCATTACTCCGGCAGCAGCTACACCAACACCTGCTTCGGTTTTACAGTTGATAATTTTAATCATTATGTTTTCTCCTTAAAAAAATTGAAATCAAAGATATTTTTTAACTATAGCACGCATTTCGTCAATGCACTTCTCCATATCCGACACAAGCTTAAACTGATTGCGCGCTCGGTCAAGGTTGTGACCGGGACGGCTTGTTTTGAAATATGTATCGCCCGAAAGATAGTCGGTAAGGAAACGCGTTCCGCACTCAAACGTCATCATCATGGCACCTATAGGAAGAAGCTCAAGCTCCGTTTCGGTAAGTCCGCCCTTCGTTCCCTCTATAAAGCCCTTTACGTAAAGCTCGTAAAGAGATATATCAAAGTTGACTTTTGAAAGGTCAGCCTCGTCCTCAAGTGCCGTAGTTGCGCCGAAACGTATGGAATCACCAAAATCGTTAACCGAATATCCCGGCATAATAGTGTCAAGGTCTACTACACAAAGAGTCTTGCCGTTGTTTGTATCAAAAAGTATGTTGTTAAGTTTAGTATCATTATGAGTTACTCTTAAAGGAAGCTTACCTTCTTTATGGGCCTTTTCAAGCGTATTTGCAAACTCACGGCGAGAAAGAACGAAATCTATCTCCTTTTGTACGTCCTTTGCTCTTCCGCATACGTCGGCAGAAAGCGCTTCTTCAAAGAGCCTTATTCTGTCGGGTGTGTTATGGAAATTCACTATAGTTTCATGAAGAGTATCTGCGGGATAATTACGAAGCAGATACTGGAAATTACCGAATGCAACCGCGCTGTCATAAAACTGCTCGGGTTTTTCAACCTTATCGTAGCTCATACTGTCTGGAACGAAGACGAGCATGCGCCAATACTCTCCCTCATCGGAATAGTAAAAGTTTTTTCCGTCCTTCGTTTTTATCACGTTCAGAGTTTCACGCGAAGGGTCTCCTCCCGCAGATTCTATCATCTTGCGAAGGTATTCAGTTACACTGACGTAATTCTCCATAAGCTCTGCCGGTTTTTTAAAAACCTTATGATTGATTTTTTGAAGAATGTACTCGTTCTTAACTCCCGACAACTCGATTGTGATTTTTTTGGTTTCGTTTATATGGCCGGAGCCATAGGGTTCTGCGCTAAGAAGATCTCCTGCTATCGAAAATTTTGAAATTAACTCCTCAAGCTTCATAAAATCACCTTAAGAATCAAATGTTTTGAAGTCCAAGTAATGCCGCGCCGATAATACCCGCATCGTTCCTAAAGCTTGCCGCAACAACCTCGGTTCTCTTGTTTTTAGCTCCGAAGGAATTTTTGACAACACGTTCGCGAAGCGGCAGAAGAAGCTCGTCGCCCTCCCTTGATATGCCGCCGCCGATACATACGACATCCGGCTGGAAAATATTGATGATATTGGAAATACCGTAGGCAAGATTATCTAAGAAATTATCAATGACAAGCTTTGCAGCTTTATCACCGTTCCTCATACCGTTGAAGGATGTTTTTCCGTTAACCCTGTTAATATCTCCGCCTACTGCGGTCCACATAGAGCTTTCGGGATGCTTTTCCATCATAGCTTTTGTGTCCTTAATCAAGGCAGTTGCCGAACAGTAGGCCTCCATACAACCGCGTTTGCCGCAAGTGCAAGGTCTTCCGTTGCGCTCAAGAATAACATGACCAAGCTCGGCTGCAAAACCGTTCATGCCCTCCCATATTTTTCCGTCAAAAACTATTCCGCCACCGACACCTGTACCAAGCGTAAATGCAATAAGAGAGCCTTTACCCATACCTGCGCCCCATACTGCCTCTGCATAAGCTGCAGCATTTGCGTCGTTTGCTATGTATGCTGGTCTATTAGTCAGCTCGCGTATATTTTTTCCAAGCTGCGCGTTATTCCAACCAAGATTGAAGGCAGATATGACCACATCGTCCTTAACTATTCCGGGGGTTGCCACTCCTATCCAAGATAGCTCGTCAAAGGTAATTCCCTCCTCTGAGCACAAGGTATTGCAAACACCGACGATATCACGTGCAATTTCCTCGCACTTGCACGGAGCATTCGTCTTTATACTGTGCTGTCTTACGATGCTTTTACTCTCCAGATCAACGAGGCCGGTGGCAATATTTGTTCCACCGAGATCAACGCCTATACAATACTTAAACTTTTCCATTTTCCTTTCCTTTTTCTTTCGCCTTATATTATACAACAGTGTTCTGTTTTTTTCAAGCGAAAAAGCTTTTTTTCTAAAATAATTATACGACAATCGTATTGACAAAGGCAATGGAAAATAGTATAATATTTTGTAGAATAGAACGGTTTTTTATTTCATTTTACAAAAAGAGGTAAGAATGAAAAGGCAAGAGATTATTTCCGTGCTCTACGAGCTCTATAAAATAACTGGATTCAGAATATCACTGCACGACGTTAACTTCATTGAAATAGCTGCATATCCTCCTGAAAAGCTCTGTATATGCGCGGCAATTCATAAAGTACCCGGAGAGCTTGAAAAATGTCAGAGCTGCGATAAAGAGGCGTTCCGAAAGGTTTTAGAAAATAAAGAAACCGTAATTTACAAATGCCGCTTCGGTCTTACTGAAGCTGTAAGTCCTCTTTATAATTTCGGAATACTTACCGGATATCTTATGATGGGGCAGATAAGCGATGATAAAAGTGACCTCAACGTTATTCTGCAAATGCTAACAAATATAGGAATCGCGAAAGATGAAGCGGCTGCGCTTGTAAATAATATGTGCACAGTCCCCGAAGAGCTGATAAACTCTTACGTAAAAATTATGACTATTTGTGCTCAGTATCTCACCCTGTCAAATGCTATGCCCGGCACAAAGCCATCTATAGCCGAGGCTGCAAAAAAATACATACACGAAAATATCGACAAAAGAATTACTATAAAAGATATATGTGACGTCGTCGATTGCTCAAAGACAACTCTCATTGCCTCATTCAAAAAGGAATTCGGAATAACGGTAAATGCCGCTATCACTAAAGCTAAGCTGGAAGAAGCAAAAAAGCTGCTCAACGCAGGAGTTATGAGTATAAATCAGATTTCACAAGCAACAGGATTTTACGATCAGGCGTATTTTTCAAAGGTTTTTTCCGGGGAATACGGTATAACCCCAAGTGATTATAAAAAGGAATTATCAAAATGAAGCTCATACACACATCTGATATACATATCGACTCTCCGCTTACAGCAAGACTGTCGCCCGCGGTAGCACGGGAAAGAAAACGGGAAATTATCACTTCCTTCAGAAACATAATCGACGATGCAAGAAAAATAGGCGCAGCCGGTATAATTATTGCAGGCGACCTTTTCGACAGTGACAAGATTTCAATAAAATCCATTGATTCGGTTATGGGGATTATAGAAAACGCATCGGATATTCTCTTCTTTTATCTTCCCGGAAATCACGAGAAGGACAGAATAGTTTCTTCGGGAATTTCTTTGCCTGGTAATCTTAAAATATTCGCTGAAGATTGGACCTATTTTAAAATCGGCAATCTGACGATTGCGGGAAGAAGCAAAATCTCTTCCGATATGTTTTCGTCCTTATCGCTATATGAAAAAAACATTAATATCGTTACTCTGCACGGAGAGCTTGCAAGCTATGACGCTGCGGACAAAATCTCTATTCAAGAGCTGAGAAAGCTACCAATAGATTATCTTGCACTCGGCCATTACCATAGCTACTCGCAAACGGAGATTTCAAACCGCTGTACCGCCGTTTATTGCGGCACTCCCGAGGGGCGCGGATTTGACGAAATCGGCAACAAAGGATACGTAATAATTGATACAGAAGATGGACATATTACCCATAAATTTGTCAACCGCGCGACCCGGACTCTACATAGCATAAACGTAGATATAAGCGGCATTCGACGCGAAATTGAAATAGAAAACAGCGTCGCAAATGCCATCTCCAAGATTCCTCCAACAGACGTCGTAAGAGTTGTTCTCGTCGGAGAGCACGAACCGGGATTAAAACGTGATATAGACTCCCTTAATCTGCGCTTCGGGACAAAATATTTCTATTTCGAAACAAAAGACAACTCAAAGCTGAGAATTTGCGCAGACGACTATAAAAACGACAAGTCTCTTAAGGGAGAGTTTATAAGGCTGGTTCTATCCAAAGAAGAACTCGGGGACGGCGAAAAAGCCGAGATAATCGAGTGCGGAATTCGCGCATTGGCAGGTGAAACTGTATGAAGCTTATAGAATGTTACATTGAAAATTTCGGAAAGCTTACCGATTTAAAAATCGGTTTTAAAGACGGTCTAAATTCAATTAAAGAAGACAACGGCTACGGTAAGACCACCCTCACCGTATTTATAAAAGCAATGTTATTCGGTCTTGATGATACGAGGAGCAAAAAGCTTGAAAGCAATGAACGAAAGCATTATATGCCCTGGCAGGGCGGACGGGCAGGAGGCTCGTTGACCTTTGAAACGAACGGTAAAAAATACCGTATAGAGAGAACGTTTATGCCCAAGGCTGCCGAAGACACCTTTAAACTGTATGACTCCCGCAGTGGAAAAGAAAGCTTTGACTTTTCAGAAAATATCGGCGAGGAGCTTTTTGGTATAGATGCAGACGGATTTGAACGAACAGTCTTTTTATCCGAGGCAAATCTATCCGGAAAAAACGAAAATAAGACGGTTTCGGCAAAGCTTTCCGACCTCGTGGGATACGACGGTGACCTAAGTGTTATGGACGATGCCATAGAACTGCTTGAAAAAGAACGTAAAATCTATTATAAGCGAGGCGGCTCCGGTGAAATAGGCGAAATGAAGTCCGCGCTCTCCACAGTAGAGAGGAAAATAAACGACCTAGAAAGAATGTCGGAAGAGTATGAAAAGGAAAAACTTCATCACACCAAAATAACCGAGGAGCTTCTGAAAGCTAAGGAATCCAAAAGCGAATATTTGCAAAAAACAAAGGTTGCCGAGCAGTCCCGTTTAAAAGAGGCCTACCTGAAGCAATACATGCAAATGAAAAATTCGCTTGAGTCAGACAAAGAACGTGAAAAGACGTTTGCAGATTTCTTCAAATACGGTGTTCCCTCTCATGAAGATATTGACGAGGCCAGAGAGCTATATGCCGAGTCTAAACGTCTTACCGAGAAAAACATTTATTCCGAATCCGCTGAATTCACTTTGCTGTCGGATTTTTTCAAAACCGAAACCTCGAACGAAGAATACGAAGATGCCAAACGCCTATTAAGCTCTCTCGAAAGCAAAAAAACAGAGCTTCGGCTTATTAAAGAGGAGCTCAGCGCTCACGAAGACAATTCAGCTAATTTAAAAAGCAAAAGCGGTCGGTGGATTTTTTTGGCTCTCGGACTTTCTTTGACAGTAATCGGTGTAATTCTTGCTGCTCTTACCACCTATTTAGCTCTTTCACTCTCTGCTGTCGGCATTATTCTCTCACTTATAGGATTTAAGGCAAAGACGGGTAACAAAAGCGCTAAGGGAAAATTGAATGCAATAGCCGTAAAACAAAACAAAATTGACACGGTTACCGGTGAAATAAAAAATATTGAGGATAAAGCGAGAATTTTTATTTCACGTTTCCCTGTTCAAAATAACAACACAGTCGAAGAGGCACTACGTGAAATACTTAGAAAGCGGGATATGTATTCTGTATTTGCAAGCTCGCAAAAAGCCCTGCTTGATAAGAGCAAGCAAAACGAACTCCTTTCCGAAGAATATTATAAACGAGCCGCTGCCTTTCTTTCACACTTCCACACCGTCTCGACAAGACCTTTTGACGAAATAAAAAACAATCTCTTGGAATATGAAGCCATCAAAGCATCTATCGCCAAAAGCGAAGCGATGATAGAAAGGTTTATGTTAGAGCACGGCATCACGGCTGATGATACCAAGAACAAGCAAGCCGAAATCGAACCTCTCACTATGAATTTCGACTACGCAGAAATAGACTCCGCAATAACGGCACTGGAAAAAGAAAAAACTCTTTCCGAGCGCAGACTTTCCGAAATCTTTGAAGAAATTGACAGGCTCGACGAGCTTACGGCAGAAAAAGAAAGGCTTGGTGAGAATATAGACGTGCTCGAAAGAAGGCTTTCGGTGATTCAAAAAACAAAAAGCTATCTTGCAGAAGCGAAAGACCTGATTACTTCAAAATATCTTTCAAAAACAAAAACTGCTTTTGCCAAATACATTGACGCTATAGGAAATGAAAAGTCTGAATCATTCAATATAAACACCTCTTTTGAAATTATGAAAAGCGAAAGAGGAACTCTGAGAGAAGCAGGAGCTTACAGCAAAGGAACGAGAGATTTGTATGCTCTTGCCGCAAGACTCGCACTTATCGATTCACTCTATGAAAACGAAAGTCCTTTTATAATTCTTGACGACCCGTTTGCGCATTTTGATGATGATAAGCTAAAAAATGCTCTTTCTATGCTCCGTTCAATTTCAAAGTACAGACAAATAATATATATCACATGTACGGACGCAAGAAAGGTATAATAGTTATATCCGAAGAGAGTCGTGGCAAATCACAAAAGTCAGCGCGGCGAAAGACGCTAAAATTTGGCGCCGCAAGACTTGTGAGTTCGACTCTCTTCGGCTATACAACATAAAAAACATCCACTCGAATAATCGAGTGGATGTTTTTTATGTTGTGCCAAAAGGCAAATTGATTAGTTACATCAATTATCCTACAAGACCGGAACGCTCAATACCCTGTACAAGATATCTCTGACAGAAGAGATAAAGCAGGATAAGGGGAGCGATTGCCATCATGCCGGCGGTATTACGCACCGTAGGCTGATAAAGTGTCCAGCCGGGATGCTGTAAATACTTCTTAGTTACCGACACGGGCACGTTTAAAACGTCAGGCATAAGATATGTCATTTTATCCGCGCTCACACCGGTGGGGAAGCAAATTCTGGTATAGAACGTATCCGACCACTGCCAAGAGAACGAGAAGAGGAATATCGTAATCATCATAGGTACCGACAAAGGTATGATTATCTGGAAGAAGGTACGGCACGTGTTTGCACCGTCAACGTACGCGGACTCTTCCAGCTCGTCGGGAACGCCCCTGAAGAACTGACGCATAAGATAGATGTAAAGACCGTTCTTGAAAGCAAGACCTGTTGCCGAAAGAATTATCAAAGGCCAGTATGTCTGGTCAAGGTAAATTACGTCACCGAATATAGCCTCTATCGGTCCCTTGTAGTTCCATGCGAATACGCGGAACAAGTCAAATTCCGTAAACTGCATAAGCATTGCGGTTTCAAGAGCCAAGTGAGGAATAATCATAGTTACGACAACCGCGACCATTACAATCTTATTGCCCTTGAACTTGAACTTTGCAAGACCGTATCCGACAAGACAAGCAACAAGCGTCTGAAGCAAAGCGCAGAAAAGCGAAAGGAGAAGCGTATTGAAGAATGCCTCAACGTAATGATTTTCTACTGCAATTACCTTGTAAATCTCAAGAGTTGGGTTAGTCGGAACAAGAGCAACCGTCGGTGAAACGATATCGTCTATCGTCATAAACGAACCTGCTATCTTTGCGAAGAAGGGATAAAGGATAACGTAAGAAACGCCAAGCATAAGAATGAATCTGCAAACGTTTACTAAAGCTTTAATCCAGGTGTTCGACGCCTTAAGCTTTTTCATAAGTCTTTCCTTAAAGGAAAGCTTTCCTTCGTAGTCAACGCGAATTCTGTTTTTCGTTTCTTTTCTTACAACTGTTTTAGAATCCATATTGCCACCTCCTTAATCTCTTCTCTGATAGAAGATAAACGTCGACAAGATACCGACTACGGCAGCAATAATAAGCATAACCACCGAGAAATATATCCATGACGTCGCTGCTTTAAGCGATTCTTCGACCGAGATGTTGGCTATGAAATTCATTGCCGGATTCGTCGTTCTCGTAAATGCATTTATCGCAGAATAAATTGCGTTTACAAGTATCATCGGAGAAATCATCGGGAAGGTAATCTTCCAGAAGGTTTCCCAACCCGTAGCGCCCTCTATCTGGCTGGCCTCGTATATCGAAGGAGATATAGACTGAAGACCCGCAAGGAAGATAAGCATCTGTACGCCCGAGTAGTTAATGTACTGATACACGTTGTTAACTATCGAAACAACGTATCCGACAAGCTCGGTTCCGACCTTCATTGATCCAAAGAGCTTCTCAACGTCAAGAACCGAAATAATCTCGGAACCCGTTTGCTGATTATCACCGGTGTTAACTCCGCCCTCCATCTGATCGGTCACAGTAGAATTATTAAGAAGAGTTTCCATGAAACCGGTAGATATGATAACCGGCACGAAGAATATCGCACGGAAAACCGCTCTTCCAAGCATCTTCTGGTTAAGAACAACCGCTATGAAAAGCGAGAATATAACAACCGCAGGAACCTCGAATACGAGCTGCTGAAGTCCTGAAAGAAGTGCGGATATAAAGTCGGGATCGGCAAGAGCTTTTTTATAATACGTAATTCCCGCCGGCTTATAGTACTCAACCAGCTGACCGTTAACCGTCTCAAACGCGGTGTCATAGAAGCTGAACCAAATAGAGTCAAGAAGGATAGGAAGATATATAAGAATTATACCAACTATAAAGGGAGCAACGAAGAAGTATCCGCTTCTGGCTTTTCTCTTATCAAGTGATACGTGCTTTTTGCGAATTTTTAATGTTTTTTCCATCGTACTCTACCTCCTTATCCTTCAATTTTCTGGAAACCGTAAGCATCAATCGTATAGCTCTCGGTCTCGCTCAATCTTACCGTTACCTGATAGTTATTATAGTTAAGAACAAACTTCACTGTCGAGTCACCCTTCTTATAGGTAACCATGATTACGTTTCCGTTATCAATAGTATAATCGGTGTAAACATAATCCTTATCCAACGCGCAGGAGTCTGTTATATACGAATACTTAGTTACGTAGTCTCCTGTTCCGTATTCGAATTCTGAGAAATTAACTGCGACGTTATTCTCTTCAAGCTCGGCACCGTTATAGTATTCAACGTATTCGTTAACAAGAAGCGATACCTTCTCAAAGAATGAGGGTTCGTTTTCAGAAGAACGAGTTTTCATTTCTTCAACAGTGAGGTTAAGAATCTCAGCAAAAGTATTCATAAGAGCATCAACGTCTACAGAAAGCTTGATTCTCTTATCGTAATTTGCCGCATTACCCTTGAGAGATTCAAGAGTCTTATCAATGCTATCAACTATCTGCTTACTAAGGAAATCAAGAATTTCATCCTGGAGATGAATGTAATTGAGCTTCATTTCCTTTTCTTCAATCTGACGCTCTGCAAGGAGAACCTTGTGGTCTACAATTTCATAGCTTTGAAGTGCGCCTATAGCATCATCAAGTATTTTGTAATTTTCTACGATATTATCATACCAGTTATGATAGTCAATTCCGTAGTAATCACTGAGCTTCTGGTCATCCTTCATGAATGAAGCATTCTGGAAACAAACGATGTAGTAAAGCGCAGCACCGTTTTCAATAGCCTTAAGTCTCTCGTATGCGGGAGAGCCGGAATAGTTAATAGGCTCACCTGTGTAGTTAACGTAGCTATGAAGAACAAGAGCTGTAAATGGTATGGAATACGATGTGTATCTGTGATGGCTGGATTCAATCGGTGCGTTAAGTATGTGAGAAGCATACTCTACTGCATAGATATTACCGGTATCAACCATAACACCGTAACCGTTTTTATTAGCCATGGTATCAAGAACACCCTCTACCATAACTCTTGCTTCTTCTCTGTTTATCGGATTTTCCTTATCGAAATTCGAGTTAAGGTTAGAACCGAGCGTTGAAACAGATATATTGGTGTTTCCGTACGTAACGTACTTCTTATTGAACTTTGAGTAAAGATTTGCAAGAGAATCCGGGCTTACAACAAGCGTGAAGAATGATTCAAATTCCTGCATTATAGCGTTATAGAACTGCTTTGAAGCATAACGGTTATCAACCATTACCGAAGCCTCGTCGGTTGAAATTCCGTCAAAGGGAGCAGTATTTTCGATATACATGAAATCAAACTCGGGGAAAAGTGAGAAGTTTGCCCCCTCAGCAGCCGAAGCCGCACTTGCTGTCGAAAGAAGCTTTTTAAATCCGGATTTTCCTCCGCAAGCCTTAACCCACTTAAGCTTTGCGGGATACGTAGAATTCATACCGCCATTTGCAAAGCCCGTAAGTTTAAAGTTAATGTTGGTAATATTCTTGATTTTACCGATAAGCTCCTCGTATCTCTCAGCCTGCTTCTCGTACTGATACTTATGTATTTCATTCTCTTCTTTTGCGGCAAGTTCGGTGAATTCTTTAACCTTTGTGCCTATGAACTCTTCGCACTTTGAAAGCTCCTCATAAATCTGAGCTACGTTATCGAACGTAGTAAGAGGAATAGTTTCAGTAACGGGGAAAGAAAGGAATTTTGAGGTAATATCCATTGCACCGAGAACTTCTATATAAATCGGAAGTGTATCGTTTAAATTCTCGAGTGCTGCAATAACACCGTTATTCTTGAGATAATCGCGGTAGTAGGAAGCCATGCCTACGTAATCCGACGCATAGTAGGAATTCTCGCCGTAAACTTTCTCGCCAACCTCATCGTCTGAGAGCATAACGTATCTGGTTACGTAAGAACCGGTATATTTAGACTTTGAAACCATCTTGTATATACCGAGCGAACCAACCGAAAGGGTTTCGGAAAGGTCATACACGTCAGAGGGGAACGGAGTATAATAAGCATATGCGCCTATGTACTCGTGTGTTGAACCGCCCGATTTAACCATAAGATTTGCAAGCGAAGCACCTTCTTCAATTATCGCAAAATAACCGTTCCTCACAGTCTCTTTATGGAAACGATTTTTTGTAATTTCGCTTGACTTAACCTCGTTTACAACACCGAATACCGGCATAGTAATCTGCTCTCTGTGGTCAATACCCTTAATGGTATCAATCTGAGAATAGCAGTAGTCCAATCCGTAAATAGGAGCCGCAAGCTCAATACCAATGTTCTTAGACTCGTTATAGAAATCTTTAAAATCTATTACAGCACCGCTTCCGTCGGGATAGAATACGTATCCGTCATTTCGCATGCTGGAACCGCCAAAGAACTGCAAAGGTGTTATCTTTTCAACGGCATATATAGTTTCGTCAAACGTAATGGAGCTCGCAGGAAGACGTACAGAGAGTGAACCGTCACTGTTAAAGGTGTACTCAAGAGAGCATCTGAATACGGGGTTTTTCTCAATCTCTGCAGAATAACCTGCATCAGCCTCTTGCTGATACATCATTGAATAGGTGTAATCGGGGCAATTAGCTTTAATCTTGTTTGAGATATCTCTTTTTGTTTCTGTCAAGGCACCGCCATTATATACATAAACAGCTACACCGTTTTTCGTGATAGGATAGTCCTTGTACATAGTTTCAAGAAGATTCTTGTATCTATCCGGGTTTGAGAGAAATCTCTCCGGGTTTTTGAGAGTATAATTGTCCAAAACCAAATCGATTGCAGCTTTTGCCTTGTTAAGATGCTGATACTCGGGGCTTATAGAATCTTTGATTGCTTTACGATACAAGCCCTGCATGTCGGTTAAGTACGCAACCCAACCGCTGTCATCGTCACCGTTAATACAACCGTCCTTATACGTCTCATAGTTGTCATTTTCAAAGAACGAAAAATTTTCATCCGGCAAAGCGTCTCTGCAGTATTTTTCCATGAGCTCCTCAAAGCTTTTAAGCATGGGAATCATGATAGTGCTTTCAAACTGATCCGCCTTAACCATTCCGGGAAGCAGGAATCTTGAGGTAGTATCACCGATAGTGTAATTTACTCTGATTCCGTTTGAAATAGACATAACTTGAATCTGAGAACGTCTTGCAGCCCATTTCGCACTCGTGAGTTCGCGAGTATTCGTTGTATTAGCCAGCTCGGTATATTTTACTACAACCTGACTCATAAGAAGCTCTTTGTCCGCCATACTTGCAGCAGAGGAAAGAGACGTCGGGTTGCTTGTGAGTATCTGACCGGTATGATTATTCATGTAATACATAAATCCGGTATACTTATTTACGTAAATTGTATAATCGTTTCCGGCAGAATTAGCGTAATAAAGGTAACCCATCTTAAGCTCGTAATTAAGCATTTCTGATGCAGATGAAAAATCATACGCAAAGAAATTTACGATATTGCCGTCAGGATCTGCTGTAATCGATTCTCCGAGATACAGATTGAACTCCTCCGCATTAAGATCCGCTTCGTCATACCCCTCGGGAACACGCGCGCCTGCCGAAATGCTCGAATCAGAGTGCGCAGCAAAGGCTGTAAAAGGAACCGCAGCAAAGATTGTTGTAAAAATCATTACAACCAGCAAAGCAGTTGATATTATTCTTTTGTAATTCATTGTTATACCTCCTGCTTCTAGACTCGGTTTGCAATTTCGGTCGAAATTGCAATAATAAACGAAACCATCTTTGCAACGAGAGATGAGAATAGAACGATAACGAATATAATTATCGCCATTGCAACTATCGTTCCAAGAATAGTAATAAAGTTTTTACCCATTGTGTAGTCGTGAGTAACCATAGTTCCGAAGAACAGGAGGAAGAATACCCAAACGTATCCGATAGATACGAGAAGGTTAACCATTGAGCCCTCCTGCAAAGTCATCACGTTCGTGAGTATGGTTGAAATAGTTACGAAGAGAGGAAGCGGTGCAAGCGAATATCCCGTAGCAATAAAGATATCCTTAAAGCTTCCCTCACCGTCAAACAAGGTTGTAAGACACCAGTTTCCTATACACCAGAGTGCAACAGGTACTATAACTGCTATTACCTGAATAAACACGGTAGAATAGTCACCGCGCGGGTTAAATGAATAGCCCTGACCGATTGCCTGATAGAAGAACGCTGCTATAGTCAAAATCATGAAGGTAAGCGAAGCTCTTACAGAACCGCGTTTTTCATGCTTCAAATCCCAGAATCCGTCAAATGGATGGAAAACAAGATGGAATACGTATAGAAGCTCATCGACGTAGCTCTTTTTGCCAACCTTGAGAGAAACCGCCTTGTTTCTCTTCTTCGCGTAACCAAGGAACTTAACCAAAGCCACTATAAGTACTATTGCAATTACAAGGAAAAGGAGCAACCACTTTTGAATGATTTGCTTTCTTATTTCAACAAAGGCTTTATCATGATAATCTGTTTCATATGCGCTCTCAAGCATAGCCTGAGCTTCCTCATATTTGCCCTGATTGAAAAGTGCTTTACCGATACCTATATATGCAAGGTCGAAGTTGTTATTCTGAGTAAGAACGTCCTGCCAGAAGAATATCGACTCTGAGTAATTATGCTCGTTCTGGTTGCGGAGCGCGCTTATAATAGTATCGTAATAAGGTGTGGGAGAATATACGGTAAGACGGCATCCACTGGTATCGTTATCGAGAATAAGCATATAATAAACGTCATTTATTACCTGGTAGGTAATAGCCGTTGCTTTATTCTCCGCAATGTTACCAAGCTGTTCACCCTCGTCACCAAAGGCAAACAAAAGATTTCCGTTTTGATCGTAAGTGAAGGTTCTCGAGCGAGACTGGTCGAGAAGAGTCCATGACCCTTCTTTACCGACTGCAACGTCAACGATGACTGACACGTCAAGCGAATCCAAAACATCAACTTCTCCGCCCGGATCAAAGAAACCGTTACGTTTCATAATCTCTTTTCCTGCAGCATTGAGCTTCTTAACAGGAGAATAAGCAGCGGATTTGGATTTAATCGACGCAAGCTGCTGTGACTTACCGTCAGACTTCGACGGGGTCATTGTAACGTATACGAAACCGTCCTCATCAACGGTTATGTTGTTGTAAGGATCAGGAAGATTCTTTACTGCACTTGCACGCTGCTCGTTTGACTGGAAGCGTCTCCATATCATATCAATAAGCGAGTACGAAACCTTCTGAACGCCTATGAATCCCGTGAAATCGCCCTCGCTTGACATAACGATTACGCCCTCGTAGCAAGCGTTTGAAACAACGAAGATTCTTCCGTAAAGGTCAACTGCAACAGCAGTAGGCTTAAACGCTTCTATCGGAAGAAGAGGTGTGTTAGGCTTGCCGATTGTCCTCGCGTGAACATATTCCCCGTTGCTTGCTTCTGTAAATACTACGATTTGAGAATTTGCAGTATCACAAACATAGATAAGACGGGTATGCTCACCGGTGTGCTCATCTATTTGCTCAAAAACGAACACGCCCTCGGGCTGATTGAGTGTTTGCACTGAACCGTAATCGTCAACGTAGGAGCTTATAACTCCCTTGGTCTTGTAGTACTTATCAAGGACTACCACACGGTTGTTACCCATATCTGCGATGTATACGTTAGCATCGCTGTCGGTTGTTATGTCTCTAGCTTTATCAAAATCACCGTCCGAAGAGAAATCCGAAAGCTTCATATCAACTGAGTCTACAACACTTTCAGCTCTGTAAGCCGTGGGAGATGCCAGAGGATTTCCGTCAATCGAATAGGTGTACGTTTTGTACGGTTCGGAAGCAGAAGTTGTGACGGCGCCGAAAATCATTACCGCAACAAGCGCCAATAATATTATTGAACCAAACTTTTTCATTTGCGCCTCCTTAATCCTTCATACCTGACGAACCCATCGTCTCGATAATCTTACTCTGGTTAATAACGAATACGAGAATCGGCACTAACATCATAACGACAGTAGCGGCCGCACCCGCACCCGAACGAGCTATACCACCGGTAACTATCTGGTTTATCGCGTAGTTAAAGCTCTTAAGCTCCTCTGAATGAATATATATGGAAGAACCTGAGTTCCAAAGTCCCTTGAAGCACTCAATGATAAGAGTAAGCCATGCAGGCTTAACCATAGGCATTGCGATTATAAGGAACGTTCTGAATTCGCTTGCGCCGTCAAGACGCGCAGATTCAAGAACCGTATCGGGAACAGAGGATTCCATAAACTGCTTCATAAGGTAAAGACCCATTGTGGAAGCCATGGAAGGAACTATAATTGAAAGATACGTGTCAACCCATCCAAAAGAGGAGAGGATGATGAAGTGGGTAACCTGGTTAACGGTTGAGTGGAACATAAGCGAAGTAACTATAATCTGGAATATAGCGTTTCTGCCGGGGAAGCGAAGCTTCGCAAGCGAGTATGCCGCCATAGACGAGAATATAAGGTTTCCAACAGTACCGCAAATCGTAATAAACACTGTGTTGAATATGTACCTCGAGAACGGAACCCACGAATCACTAAGCAACGTAACAAGGTCAGTGAAGTTGTCAAACGTGGGGTTGATTACGTAGAAACGAGGGGGGAACATAAACAGCTCGTCAAGAGGCTTGAAGGACTGAATTACTACGTAATACATCGGAAGGAACATAAACAGACCCATTATTGTGAGCATAATGGTTATACCGGTGTCACCTCCGGCAGAACGGTTAAGTACTACTCGGTGACCTCTGGTTCTTAGTTTCTTGAGCTTTGCCATTATTACTCACCTACCTTCGAAAGCGCCTTCTTAATAATAATGTTACATCCGTACATTATTACAAAGAGCACAACGGCTATCGCAGATGCGTAACCGATTTCATATCGAGCTCCACCGTAGTCGCTAAGGTGGTGCATTATCGTATGTGCTGCATAGTCAACCGATGGGAAACCGCAAAGTTGGTCAACTACCGCACCAAAGCCGAAAGAGTTCGTAATTGCAAGAACCGCACCGAACATAAGCTGAGGACGCATCGTAGGAAGCGTAATATACCAAAGCTCCTGCCAACGATTCTTGATACCGTCAACGGCTGCCGCCTCATACATTGAACGGTCGATGGTCTGCAAGCCTGCGATAAACGACAGGAATGCCGTACCTAGTGACGTCCAAAGTGCAACTATTATACAAAGAGGCATTACGTAGTCTGCGTTTTCAAACCAAAGTATCGGAGCCTGAATAATTCCGAGGTCCATAAGGGTTGCGTTCGCCCAACCGTAAGCATCCGATGAGAAGAGGGTTTTCCAAATAAGGTAAACCTGACCTGAAATTGATGGTGCGTAGAATACGAGCGTTACAACCGCACGAATCTTGGGAGGAAGCTCGTTGATAAACCACGCTATTAAAAGTGAAAGCAGATAGGATACGGGACCGGTTATTGACGCAAATATCAGAGTGTTCTGACACGCGAGAATAAATATCTCGTCATCAAGGAAAAGCCTTGTATAGTTGGTTATTCCCTTCCAGTGAGGCATCTGCAACATATTAAAGTCCGTAAGGCTCAATATAATCGAAAGAACAACGGGAAGGACTGTGAAGATTATGAAAAGGATGAAGAACGGAGCAAGCATAAAGTACGCCGTTTTATTCCTTTTCATCTCCTTCC
>JAZLAO010000100.1:0-30576 GCA_045613205.1 Eubacteriales bacterium
CATATATCCCCCTATCAGCATATAAAAAGGTGCGCAACCGAAGCCACGCACCGAAAAACACGAGCTCCAAGTTGTCGCCAAACGAACTTATACGCTGATAGGTATTTTCACACCATAAACGGGAGTCGCATTTTTACCAAATTGATATCGTTTATGATGGGCGAAAAAAGGTATAGTTATCCCATAAAGAAAAACATACCTGTCAGTGCGATTATTAAGTTCGTTTGGCACAATTATTATATCACATCTTTTGCGGTTTGTAAACACGTTAATTTAAAATTTATCCAAATACTCTACCACTGCTTTCCGAGAGGTATAAAAAGCCTCCCTTGTGTAAAGGGAGGTGGCGCGGCTTGCCGTGACGGAGGGATTGTAAAAGATTAGATTCAAGTTAGAACAATCCCTCAGTCAGCTTCGCTGACAGCTCCCTTTACACAAGGGAGCCTTTTTTATATTCATCTTTGAATTATCAGTTTTCCTGGCAAGTACTGGATTTGTGGTCATAAAACAAGAAATACGGCATACCTCTTTCGAGGTATGCCGTATTTCTAAAAACTGTTCTTTAGAGTGATGCTCTAATGAGTATGCCTATTTTGTTCGCATATGCGAATGTGATATGCTTGCTACGCAGGGGTGATATTGCATTTTCCCGTCGGTGACGGCATTTTCTATTATCTTAACGAGGATATCCGAGATTTTCTCCATTGCCTCGACCGAGACGAACTCAAATCTTGAGTGGAAGTTCTCACCGCCCGTGCAAAGATTGGGGCAGGGAAGTCCCATAAATGAAAGTCTTGCTCCGTCCGTGCCGCCTCTTATGGGTGTTACGACGGGCTTTATGCCGACCTGTTCCATTGCCGCCTTTGCTCTTTCAACGATGAACATTGAGGGCTCGATTTTCTCCTTCATATTGTAATACGAATCGGTGATTTCGACCTCTGCCGTGCCGCTTCCGTATATCTCGTTGATTTTATCGGCAACGCCGGCGAAAACTCTCTTTTTCTCTTCGAATTTTTCTCTGTCGTGGTCGCGGATTATATAGTGAAGATTTGCGTTTTCAATCTCGCCCGACATACCTGTGAGGTGATAGAATCCCTCGTATCCCTCGGTTTTCGCGGGTATCTCGTCCTTTGGAAGAAGTGAATTAAATTCACACGCTATAAGGCTAGCATTCTTCATTCTGTCCTTTGCGCTTCCGGGGTGGATTGAAACACCGTGGATTTTAACCTTGGCATCTGCGGCATTGAAATTCTCGTATTCAAGCTCACCGATAGGTCCGCCGTCAACGGTGTAGGCGTAATCCGCGCCAAAGCCCTCGACGTCGAAGCGGTCAGCACCTCTGCCTATCTCCTCGTCAGGAGTGAAGGCTATACATATTTTGCCGTGGGGCGCGCCCGACTCTATTACCTTTTCAATTGCCGTGATAATCTCGGCAATTCCCGCCTTGTCGTCAGATCCGATAAGGGTAGTTCCGTCACTAGTTATAAGATGCTGACCCTTGTAGTCCACAAGATAGGGATAGTCGTCGGTCCTCATATATATGCCGAGCTCTTCGTTAAGAAGTATATCGCCGCCGTCGTATTCAACCACCGATAGCTTCACGTTTTCGTCACACGCCTCGGGGGATGTGTCCATATGCGCGATAAATCCGATAGAGTTTACCTCTTTATCTGTGTTTGCCTCGAGGGTTGCGTAAACGTAGCCGTCTTTGTCAACGCGTGCGTCGGTAAGTCCGAGGGAGAGAAGCTCCTCTGCGAGAGCTTTTGCAAGTTTAAGCTGCTTTTTCGTGCTCGGGCAGCTCTCGCTCTCAAAATCCGACATCGTGGGATATTCAGCGTAATTTAAAAATCTTTCGTATGCTTTCATTACAGTATTATAAACCCTATCTGATTGATTCTTTTACTGATATACGGTTGAGCGCCCGTGCAAGCTTTGCTTTTGCAAGTGCCAGCGCTTTGTTATCAGCAGCGAGCTTTATTGCCTGCTCGGCTCTTTCCTTTGCCGCTTTTGCGCGCTCAAGGTCGATATCGTCCGAGAACTCAAGGGTGGTCGCGACAAGCTTGACTTCGCCCCCCCTGACCGATATAAAGCCGCCTGCAAGTGATGCCTCTTTTGCCTTGCCGTCTGCCGTGAGCTTTGCGCGTCCTATGCCGAGGGAAGCAAAATAATCGGCATGATTTGCCATTATTTCAACGTCACCGCTGCCCGTGCGAACTAGTATTGCTTCCGCATCTCCGTCCCATATCGAGCCGTCGGGCGTTACTATTTCCAAGTGAAACTTACGCATAACTTACGCCTCTTGTTTAAGCTTCTTTGCCTTTTCAACAGCCTCGTCGATAGTGCCGACGAAGAGGAATGCGCTCTCGGGAAGGTCGTCGTGCTTTCCGTCAAGTATCTCGCGGAATCCGCGGATAGTTTCCTTGATGGGAACGTATCTTCCCTCCATACCCGTGAACTGCTCTGCAACCGAGAAGGGCTGAGAGAGGAATCTTTGAATCTTTCTCGCGCGGCTTACGACGAGCTTATCCTCTTCGGAAAGCTCATCCATACCCATAAAAGCGATAATATCCTGAAGCTCCTTGTATCTCTGTAGAATGCTCTGTACTTCGCGCGCTACCTCGTAGTGCTCGATTCCGACGACGTCGGGGGAGAGAATTCTTGAGGTTGAGTCAAGGGGGTCAACGGCAGGGTAAATACCGAGGGAGGCTATGCTTCTTGAAAGAACCGTAGTTGCGTCAAGGTGCGCAAATGTTGTCGCGGGAGCAGGGTCGGTAAGGTCGTCCGCAGGAACGTAGACCGCCTGAACCGAGGTTATAGAGCCCTTTTTCGTAGAGGTAATTCGCTCCTGGAGCGCGCCCATTTCGGTGGCAAGGGTGGGCTGATATCCAACCGCTGAGGGCATACGGCCGAGAAGTGCCGAAACCTCTGAGCCCGCCTGGGTAAATCTGAATATGTTATCAATGAAAAGAAGAACGTCCTGTCCCTCTTTGTCACGGAAATACTCTGCCATGGTAAGTCCCGAGAGAGCAACTCTCATTCTCGCTCCCGGAGGCTCGTTCATCTGACCGTAAACCAGAGCCGTTTTCGATAGAACGCCCGACTCCTTCATTTCATTATAGAGGTCGTTTCCTTCACGGGTACGCTCACCGACACCGGTGAATACCGAAATACCGCCGTGCTGCTTTGCGACGTTGTTGATAAGCTCCATAATAAGAACCGTTTTACCAACGCCCGCGCCGCCGAAAAGACCTATTTTACCGCCCTTTGCGTAGGGCGCTATAAGGTCAACGACCTTGATACCCGTCTCGAGTATCTCGGTTGTTCCTTCCTGCTCGGAATACGAGGGCGGGTCTCTGTGAATACACCACTTCTCCTCGGTCTCGGGCGCGGGAAGATTGTCGATAGCTTCACCCAGCAGATTGAATATTCTGCCGAGCGTTTCCTTGCCGACGGGAACGGTTATACCCGTACCCGTGTCAACAGCTTCCATGCCGCGCGACATACCGTCGGTTGATGACATTGCAATACACCTTACTACATCGTCGCCAAGCTGAGTCGCAACCTCGCACACGACCTTTTTGCCCTCGTGCATAATTTCGATAGCAGAAAGCAGGTCCGGAAGGTGTCCGTTTTCAAATTTTATATCGAGTACAGGTCCTATTATCTGTACAACACGTCCGATGTTCTTTTCCATCTGATACGTTTTCCTTTCTTTATCTTTGTAAGAGAGTTTTGCCGAACGCTTTGCAAAGCAAGCATTCAGAGCGCAATAGGCTCTCTTACGGCTAAAGCGCTTCCGCGCCCGATACTATCTCGGTTATCTCCTGGGTGATAACCGCCTGACGCGCTCTGTTGTATTTTAACATAAGCGTGTTTATCATTTCCTCGGCATTCTTGTTTGCCGCGTTCATAGCGCTTCTTCTTGCGCCTGACTCGGATGCCAGAGACTCGCATACTGCTGAGTTAATTATACCGCCGACGTAGCTCGGCATTACAGTGTCAAGAAGCTCCTCAAAATCCTCTTCAAAAAGCGGGTCGGGTGAATATTTTTTCTCATCTTCACTCGCATCGGTAAAGGGGAGAAGCTCCTCGTATACCGGAAGCTGCGACATCATTGAAACGAATTTCGTGTATATGAGTGTGACCCTGCCTATTTTGCCGGATTTAAACGCCTCGCAGATAAGAGAAGCCAGAGAGAGCGAGTCACCGACACCGACCTCGGAGGTCGTGCCGAATGCATCGGAGAAGATTTCGCATCTTCTGTGTTTAAAATATTCGAGAGCCTTTTTGCCTATCGGAAGAAATATGCCCTTGCCGCCCGAAAGAGCATCGGTGAGTCTGAAAACGTTTGCGTTATATCCGCCCGCAAGACCTCTGTCGCCTGCTATTACGACGTAGAGGTGAGGCGCGTTCTTCTCCTCGTTCCAGACCGATGCGGCAAGCTCGCTCGACGCTTCAATACCTTTTATAGCGCTGCGCAATGCTTCGTAATACGGACGGGATTTTTCCGCCCGTTCCTTTGCGCGTCTGAGCTTAGAGGTGGCGACGAGCTCCATTGCTTTGGTTATCTGCATCGTGCTCTCTACGCTCTTCATGCGCGATTTTATATCATTCATAGAGGCTCCTGCCATACTGCCGCCCCTTTCCTTTAAAGCTTATATTTTGTTTAAAAATTTATCTTTGGTGTAGACTATAGCTTCGCGAAGCTCCGCCGCAGCCTCGTCCGAGAGGACACCCGTGTCGCGTATTTCCGAAAGAAGCTCCTCTTTTGCCGCTACGAGATACTCGAACAGCTCCTTTTCAAAGCGTTTTATATCCTCGGGCGCAATTTCCCTCAGAAGATTATTTACAACCGCATAGATTATAGCTACCTGAAGCTCAACTGCAATGGGAGAATTTCTGTCCTGCTTGAGAACCTCAACTATTCTCGCACCCTGGTCAAGACGCGCCTTGGTGTCGGCATCAAGGTCGGAGCCGAACTGCGCAAATCCCTGAAGCTCTCTGTACTGCGAGTAAAGGAGCTTAAGAGTACCCGAAACCTTCTTCATTGCCTTTATTTGTGCGTTACCGCCGACTCGAGAAACAGAGATACCGGGGTTGACAGCCGGGCGTACACCCGAATGGAAGAGCTCGGTTTCAAGGAATATCTGACCGTCGGTTATAGAAATTACGTTAGTCGGAATGTAAGCTGAAACGTCACCCGCCTGGGTTTCGATTATAGGAAGCGCCGTAAGCGACCCGCCGCCGTATTCGGGAGCAAGACGCGCCGCGCGCTCAAGAAGTCTTGAGTGAAGATAGAATACGTCACCGGGATATGCTTCTCTGCCCGGGGGACGTCTTATAAGAAGCGATAGCGCACGGTATGCGACCGCGTGCTTTGAGAGGTCGTCGTAGATGATAAGAACGTCGCGGCCGCGGTCCATAAAGTACTCGCCCATAGCGCAGCCCGAGTAGGGTGCTATATACTGAAGCGGCGCGGAATCCGCTGCCGTCGCGCTTACTACGATGGTGTAGTCCATAGCTCCGTTTTTGTAAAGAGTGTCAACGACGCCCGTAACGGTGGACTGCTTCTGGCCTATCGCGACGTATATACAAATTACGTCCTTGCCCTTTTGGTTTATGATAGTGTCGGTTGCAATAACCGTCTTACCCGTCTGCCTGTCACCGATTATAAGCTCACGCTGTCCGCGTCCTATCGGAATCATGGAGTCGATAGCCTTAATACCCGTCTGAAGCGGAACGGATACCGACTTTCTTTCGATAATTCCGTATGCGCGTCTTTCAATAGGGGAAAATTCGTCGGTTTCAATGGGTCCCTTTGCGTCAATGGGCTGACCGAGTGCGTTAACGACTCTGCCTATCATAGCTTCACCGACGGGAACCGAAACGACGCGTCCCGTTCTTTTAACGAGGCTTCCCTCGCTGATACCGACGTCGCTTCCGAGAAGAACCGCGCTGACAAAGCTCTCCTCAAGGTTGAGAGCCATTCCGTAGGTGCCGTTCGAGAACTCAAGAAGCTCGTTTGCTTTGCATTTGTCAAGACCGTGAACCTTTGAAATTCCGTCGCCGACGGATATAACGTAGCCTATCTCGTCCTGCTCGGTCTTTTTAGAGTAGTTTTTAATCTGCTCTTTGATTATTTTGCTGATATCATCAATTTTAGATTGCATTTTATCACCGTTAAATCACTGTATTTTTGAGGCTTGCTTCAAATTTTTCAAGCCGTGTGCGTACCGAAGAGTCGAGCTGAATGCCGGAATAGCGCAGCTTCACTCCACCGAGTATCTCGGGAGATACCGTGTTCTTCAGTATAATTTTCTTGCCGGTTGCCGAGGCTAGATTCTCCGACATTCTCGTAATCTGTTCGTCCGTCATGGGAACTGCCGTAACAGCCTCAACGTGTTCGATGCCGCGAGAGGTGTTGTAAAGAGAGGAAAAGCTCCTTCGTACGTCAGAAAATGCGTGTACCGAATGCTTCTCGCATAGTATCTTTATAAGACTTTTTACGTCCTCGTCAAAAGATGAGAATGCCTCGTCGACGAGCGCAAGCCTTTCGAATTTTGTGAGAGCGGGTGTATCAAGAAGCTTTACATAATCGGGGTTGCTTTCAAACAGCTCCTCTGCCATGCCTATATCGGAAAGCACGGAGTCTGTCGTTCCGCGCTCCTCGGTGAGCATAAAAAGGGCTTTACCGTAATCGTTCAGCTGTGTCATGTCAGCCACCCATTTTGTTTATGAAATCGTCGATAAGGTCACGGTGCTCGTCCTCGTTGACGTCGCGCTCAATGACAGCTGCGGCGATGCCTATCGCCATGCCTGAAACCTCATCCTTGACCTCGTTTATTATTCTCTTTTTCTCAAGCTCTACCTGCTCGGCTGCGCGTTCAAGCGTTCTTTGCGCTTTCTCGTTTGCTTCGGCAAGTATTTCCTCTTCACGAAGCTGTGCCTTGCGTACTGCGCGCTTGAGGATTTCTTCGCTCTCCTCATTTGCGTGCGAAAGCTTTTCTTCGTATTCGGTTTTCATTTCTGCCGCCGACTTCTGCGAGGCTTCCGCGTCGGAATACATATCGTCTATTTCCTTTTGCCGCGAGTCTATCATATTCTTGACAGGCTTGAACAGCAGTTTTTTAAGAAACAGATAGAGTATCAATAGGTTTACCCACGCGAATATCATTGTAAACAGATTGACTCCGACGAAAGCCTCAAACTTGTCGGCAGCGTCAACTGCAACGTGGAATATTTTTACCATTTTAAGTTACTCCGAATCAGAAATTAAGGAACATTATAAGGAGCGCAATAACGAGCGAGTAAATACCGGTGGTTTCGGTAATAGCGCAACCGAGAATCATGTTAGTACGGAGGTTTCCTGCGGTTTCGGGATTGCGCGCCATACCCTCAAGCGCCTTTCCTACTGCGTTACCTTCACCGATAGCGGGTCCGATAGCTCCAAGTCCCATACAAAGACCTGCGCCTATTGCTTTTCCAAGTGTTACGAGTGCTGCTTCCATTTTGTTTTTCTCCTTTGATTGAAAGTGTATTTTTATTTTAATTTAATTATTTTCTTCTGCCGTTTCGGGCGGCGGGTTTGCCGCTCCGACGTATACCATAGTGAGTAGCGAGAATACCAGCGCCTGTACAAATCCCGAGAACAAGTCGAAATAAATCGAAAGGAATGCGGGAATACCGACCTGCAAAAAGGGAATGCTTCCGAGAAGCCCGGAAATCCAGCCGAAAAGTATATTCGTGAGTGCACCGAGCGAGGTATAAATAAGAGCCGTAAGAACTCCGCCGCCGGCAACGTTACCGAAGTGACGGAAGGCAAGCGAAATGGGCTGCGCAATTTCACTTACGATATTCATAGGCGTCATAACGACGATAGGCTCGGTAAATCCCTTAAGCCAGGCGAGAAATCCAAAGTTTTTGATGTTTGAATACCACACCATACCCGTTGTGACAAGCGCCCATGCAAGCGTTACCGAAAGGTCGGCGGTTGCCGAGCGAAGCACCTGAGTCATTCCGAGGATAGTGCAGAAAATTGAGGAGAGGAAAAGAGTTCCGATGTACGGGGCAAATTTCATATTATGCTTGCCCATCGTGTCCTCAACCAGACCGTAAAGCATATTGACGAGCTTTTCGACGATTACCTGAAATCTTCCGGGGCGCTTTTTGAGGTTTCTGCCGATTATGAAGCCCAGTGTTAATAGCAGTACAGTTGTCACGAGAAGCGTTACCGTCGTCTGTGTGACGTATATTGTGAACCACGGCGTTTCTATGCCGAAATACCGCATTGCGCCGTTAGACAATCCATCCATAATGTTAATCCTTTTCTTAATTCATCGGGTTATTTTAGTTTTGATAAGCTGAGATACCGTGAGTATCGGGCGGAACATAAGAAGCGGAACGACGGTTGCTATGACGTTAAAAACTCCGTCGAGTAAAAATGCAACGACGAGCGATGCCGCGATGCATAGGGTTCTTATCACGTATGAGAGCTTTACTGCCGCCTGTATGTTTGCCTGATGCTTTGCCGTGAATTCGGCTACTTCGTCGTCAGACATCTCACCCTCGCCGCGCTCCGCCATCGCCTTATCGATTGCGCGGTTGGTAAAAACCATAAGGAATATGAAATTTGCGACCGTCACGAGCGAGCCGAGCAGCACACCCGAAAGCACCGAGAGGTCAAATTTTTTGATTATGAGAAACACCGCGCAAACGATGAGCGAGGTAAAAATCTCCCCGATAATCATTGCGAGAGTTTCGTAGAGCGGAAGTTTAGTTTTTTTCATTATTATGTCTCGTTTTTTTATTGTTCTTTGTTTGTTTTTCGAGCCGTTCGAGAGCGCTCGTTGCAGAAATTACGAATTTTATCATAGAAACCAGACCCGCGATAATTCCGAGCGGTATAAGCACGGCATAGAGCCATTCGGGAGCTGATGCCTTTGTTACGAAGAGCCAGGCGACGCAAAACATAAGCACCGCAGGAGTAATAAGACTGAACATAGCCTGCGCCACAATGTTTATAGCATACATCACGCCAAATAATTTGTTTTGCATAATCCTCTCCGATAAGAAAAACACCGTATAATATATTTTATATATTATCACAAATATATTATTAAATCAAGGGTTTTAGCAAGTTATTTTTATTTTTCTGCTTCAAATGTGTTTTTTGCGCTGGAATAGAATTTCACCTTATTATGCTGTAAATAAGCTCGGATTTTGGAATTGGGGTGTCGGAAAAGGTGAGGGAAGAGAGAAAGGATTCGCGCGCTTCATCTATTGATGCGCGGTCGTTTGTATAAAGAGTTGCTATAAGCTCACCGCTTCTTACGGCATCACCGGTTTTCTTTGAGAGGATAATGCCGGCAGTATAGTCTATGGGGTCGTCCTTTGTCTTTCGTCCCGCACCGAGCTTCATTGCCGAAAGCCCGATTTTTTCGGCATCCATTTTGGATATATATGCGCATCTCTCGGCTCTTATTTCGTGAGCGAAGCATGCTTTTTCAAGGGACTCGGGGTTATCTATAGCACCCGTGTCACCGCCCTGCGCGGAAATCCAGCTTCTGAATTTTTCGAAAGCCTCGCCGTGCGTGAGGGCGTCCTCCGCTTTTTCTATCATTTCGTCTATAGGCTTCGAGAGGGCGAGCGACGCCATTTCCGCGGCAAGACGAATACATATTTTGCGAAGGTCCTGCGGACCTTTTCCGCGAAGAGTTTCCACCGCTTCCTTAACCTCAAGCGCATTTCCAATGGCATAGCCTAGAGGTATATCCATATTCGTGATAACGGCAGAGGTGCGCCTTTCCGAAAGCTCGCCTATTTTCACCATGCATTCGGCAAGCTCGCGCGCCTCGTCGGGAGTCTTTAAAAATGCACCTGAGCCGCATTTTACGTCAAGCACTATGTTCTTTGCGCCCGAAGCGAGCTTTTTGCCCATAATTGAGGAGGCAATAAGCGGAATCGAGTCCACCGTTGCAGTAACGTCGCGGAGCGCGTATAGCTTTTTATCGGCAGGGGCGAGATTTCCGCTTTGTCCTACTATGGCAATGCCTATCTCATTAACCTGCTCTCTGAATCTTTCGGGCGAGAGGGAAACGCAGTATCCCGGAATTGATTCGAGCTTATCCACCGTGCCGCCCGTGTGCCCGAGTCCTCTTCCGCTCATTTTCGCAACCTTGCAGCCGAGTGCCGCCGCGAGAGGCGCGACTATAAGGGTGGTTTTGTCGCCTACGCCGCCTGTCGAGTGCTTGTCAGCGGAAAGATTTTCAAATTCCGAAAGGTCAACTCTGTCGCCTGAGGTTGAGATATATTTTGCAAGGTAATATGTTTCCTTTTCGGTCATGCCGTTAAGGCAAATTGCCATAAGAAGAGCAGACGCCTGATAGTCGGGAACGTCTCCCGCGGTGTACTCTCTTATAAAGTCCTTTATCTCTTTAGGGGAGAGCTCTTCACCGCGTTTTTTCTTCATTATAACGTCGTACATTCTCATTTTATATCCTCCCCGCTGAAGCTATACGGCAGAAGCTCGGCAAGCGTTGCTTCTCTTTTCCTGCCGAAAATTATTTTAAAGTCACCGCTGCAGAATTCCGCCATAACCTGACGGCAGACTCCGCAGGGAGAAAAGACCTCCTTAGCCTCACAGTCTTTTTCACCGCCCGCTACCGCAATGGCAAGAAAATCCCTCTCGCCTGCGTGTATAGCCTCGAAAAAGGCTGCTCTCTCGGCGCAGACCGATGGAGAAAAAGCAGCGTTTTCGATATTTGCACCGGTATATATCTTCCCGGATTTACAAAGCAAAGCCGCACCGACGGTTATATTTGAGTAGGGCGCGTACGCCTTTTTTCTTGCTTCGTCGGCAATGCCGTAAAGTTCGTCGTAATTTTTCATTTCAGTATCTCTTCACTTATTTTTTCACACGCATCCGGGGTAAAATCCACCGAAAGCGCGTCGCAAACCAGCTTCGCAACCGTTCCGAATCCTTCCCGCGTGCCAATATTCTTTGGCATAATGCTCTTGCCGTAAACGATAAGCGGTACGTATTCACGGGTGTGGTCGGTTGAGTCGTCTGCCGGGTCGCAGCCGTGGTCGGCAGTTATTATGAGAATATCATTATCAGATAGACCGCGCGTAAAATCGGGAAGCCATCTGTCAAACTCGACTATTGCCTCGGCATATCCGCGGGCATCCTGTCTGTGACCGTAGCTTGAGTCAAAATCCACGAGGTTTATAAAGGCAAGACCCGAAAAATCTCTTAGAAGAAGCTTTGAAGTGATTTCAAGCCCCTCGGTGTTTCCGTGCGATATTATGGATTCGGTGATACCGCGACCTGCGAATATATCGTTTATCTTGCCGACCGATATGACCTCAAGTCCCGTCCTCTTTATAGCGTCAAGCATGGTTTCTTTTGGCGGGGCGAGTGAAAAATCCCGTCTGTTTGCCGTTCTCTTAAAGCCGCCGTCTGCCGTGATAAACGGACGTGCTATAACTCTGCCGACCGCATGCTCTCCCACGAGAATATCTCTCGCAATTTTGCAGTATTCGTAAAGAAGGTCGGGCGGAACGGTTTCCTCGTGCGCTGCAATCTGAAAAACGCTGTCAGCCGAGGTGTAAACGATAAGGTCGCCTGACTTCATATGCTCCTCTCCGTAGTCGCGGATTACGTCCGTGCCCGAATATGTCCTGTTGCAAAGAACACCTCGCCCGGTAGCAGCCTTAAATTTTTCGATTATTTCCTCGGGAAATCCGCACGGGTAGGTGGGGAGGGGATTTTTTGATAGGATACCGCTGATTTCCCAGTGTCCGATAGTGGTGTCCTTTCCCGCGCTCAGCTCGGTGAGACGGCCGACAGCAGCGCTTGGATTTTCATTCTTTTTGAGAAAATCAATGCCGTCAATATTGCCGATACCGAAATTAACAAGGCTCGGTATCAGAAGAAGCCCGGTGTTATATGCACTTTTCAAGGTGTTAGTACCCTCGTCAAAAAAGGCTTTTGCATCGGGTGCTGCACCGATTCCGAGGGAATCGAGAACTATCAGAAATACTCTTCTTATATTTTTCATATCATTAAAGTCTGATTGCCGTATTCAAGGCAATTTCCATCATTTCGGTAAACGAGCTCTGGCGCGCATCCGAGTCGAGCGACTCACCCGTGATAATATGGTCGGAAACGGTACATATGGCGAGCGCGCGCTTTCCCGCTTTTGCGGCATTCATATAAAGAGCTGCAGCTTCCATCTCCACTCCGAGAATTCCGAGAGACGCCCATTTCATTTGGGCATCGGGATTCGCGTTATAGAAGGTGTCAGAGGAAAGAAGATTTCCGACTGCGTATCTTGCACCGATTTTTTCTGCTTCTTCTATGGCAATCTTCATCATACCGTAGTCTGCAATGGGGGCAAACGTCCCGTCAAGAGAATACTGAACTGCATAGCTTGAGTTTGTAGATGCGCCCATTCCGAAAATTATATCTCGTACCTTAATTTTTTCGTTAAGCGCGCCTGCTGAGCCGATTCTCATAATATTCTCAACTCCGAAGAAGTTATAAAGCTCGTAGGAATAGATTGCCATTGAGGGCATACCCATTCCGCTTGCCATTACCGAAACCTCTTCACCTTTATACTTGCCGGTATAGCCCTGTATACCGCGTACGTTATTCACAAGAATCGCACCCTCAAGAAAGGTTTCGGCTATAAATTTTGAACGCAAAGGGTCACCCGGCATAAGAACGGTTTTTGCAAAATCCGCGGGGGTTGCTTTGATATGCGGTGTGGGATAATTGTTACTCATAGCTTTCACCTCAATAACCTGTTATATTTTCCTCGGACTTTGCGAGCTTAACAATTCTGCTCGTTCCGAGCCTTGACGCGCCGAGCTTTATAAAGTTCTCTGCGTCCGCGAGGGAAGAAATACCGCCCGCCGCCTTTATCTTAACGCTGTCGCCTATATGCTTTGCGAAAAGCTTTATATCCTCGGGCGTCGCTCCCGCGGTGGAAAATCCCGTGGAGGTCTTTATAAAATCGGCTCCCGCATCGGTTACCGCGCGGCACATCGCAATCTTTTCCTCTTCGGTGAGAAGACAGGTTTCTATGATGACCTTAAGCACCTTATCTCCGACTGCCGCCTTGAGAATTTTTATCTCGTCGCGCACAGCATCGAAGTGAGCCGCCTTGACCTCACCGATGTTTACTACCATATCTATCTCGTCAGCACCTGCGCGCAAAGCCTCCTCGGTTTCAAAAAGCTTGGTTTTAGTGGTTGAATATCCGTTCGGGAAGCCGATAACGGTACATATTTTCACCCTGCCCGCAGCATAATTTGCCGCGCGCCTCACAAAAGACGGAGGAATACATACCGATGCGGTTTTGAATTTAATTCCGTCGTCGATTACCGCTGCGATATCCTCCCAGGTTGCCGTCTGTGATAGCAGAGTGTGGTCACATTTTGAAAGAATCTCACTGATTTGCATTTTTCTGTTCCTCCTTTATTCTTTTCACGAAGCAGCCGTGGCACATGGCGACATATCTGTCGTTTCCGCCGAGCACCACCTGACGTCCCGAGGTTACGATTTTTCCCGCTCCGTCTATTCGCGCGCTTACCGTTGCTTTTCTGCCGCATTCGCACATCGTTTTAATTTCGGATATTGTGTCGGCTATTTCAAAAAGTCTTTTCGAGCCGGGAAAGAGCCGCGTCAGAAAGTCGGTGCGAAGTCCGAAGCAGAGGACCGGAACGTCCCATTCGTTTACGATTTCACGAAGCTCGTCTATTTGCTTTTCTTGGAAAAACTGGCTCTCGTCGGCTATAATTACGTCGGTTTTATCGGCACGGGCTGAAAAAAGCTCGAGAATATCCGCGCATTTTTCAATTGCGGTGCATTCAGATGAAAGACCTGCTCTTGAAGAAAGAAGGTCAGAGCCGTCTCTCGTGTCGGTCGCAGGCTTTATGAGCCAGACCTTCATTCCGCGTTCCTCATAGTTGAATTTTGTTATAAGAGCCTGAGCTGTTTTCGACGAGCCCATCGCTCCGTATTTAAAGTACAGTTTAGCCATAATGTATCCATTCTGAGTTGTTATTAATACTTACACTCTAAGTATAGCATAAAAAGTAGGGAAATAAAAGGGGTAACGCTAAATTTATCTAATTTTCACAAAACTCAGGAATTTTTTTAAAAGGGTGGAATTTGGGAAAAATTTGTGTTAGAATATTAAAGTGTGAAAATATGACTTTGTTGAAAGGAGATGCGTATGAAGCTTATAATTGCGGAAAAACCGAGCCTTGCCCGTAACATTTGCGCGGGTATTGGAAAAATGGAAAAAAAAGACGGATATTTTATCGGCTCGGACTATATTGTAAGCTGGGCATTCGGACATCTCTTTTCTCTTGTGGATATAGAAAGCTACACGGGGGCGGAGCGCGGCTCGGGTTGGACGCTTGATAACCTTCCGTGCTTTCCCGAAGAATTTAGGTTTGAGCTCCGTCGGGGTGACGATAAAAAGGTCGATTACGGTGTATCAAAGCAGTTCAAGGTGCTTGAGACTCTCTGCAACCGTGAGGACGTCGACACTATAATAAACGCAGGCGACGCTGACCGCGAGGGCGAAATTATTGTAAGGCTCTGCATAGACAACGCGCTGAAGAGCGAAAAGGCGCAAAAGCGCCTCTGGCTCCCCGACCAGACACCCGAGACGGTAAGAGCGGCGCTTTCGGACATGAAGGACGAATCGGAATACGAAAATCTTGCATCCGAGGGATACGCAAGGACTTATATAGACTGGCTTTACGGTGTTAATTTGACACGCTATGCCACTATTCGCACAGGCAAGCTTCTCAGGGTCGGCAGAGTTATCGTGCCTATAGTCCGCGCAATATACGAGCGCGATATGGAAATCAAAAACTTCAAGCCTGAAATTTACTACGTTATACGCTCAAACGAGGAAACGAACGGGGAGCGTGTAGAATTAATCAGTAAACAAAAGTTTGCAAAAGACGAAATAGAGAAAGCAAAAGACGCCTCGGAGCAGTATAACGCAGTCGGTGCTGTCGTTGTCAGCGCGAACAGCAAAAAGGATACGATACACCCCGGAAAGCTTTATTCGCTTTCAACTCTGCAGAATACTCTCGGTAAAAAATACAAGATGAGCATGACCGAGAGCCTTAAAATAATTCAGAAGCTCTACGAGGACGGATACCTTACATATCCGAGAACAAACTCCGAGTATCTTGCGACCGCGGAAAAGGATAAAATGCGTGCGATAATATCAAACGTTTCAAAGCTTGGTTATCCCGTAAAATTCAGAGATTCGAAGTATATCTTTGACGACTCGAAAATAGAGTCGCACTCGGCTCTCACGCCTACCTACAAAATACCGCCTGCTGATAAGCTTTCCGAAAAGGAAAAACAGGTATATTCAACGGTTTTCCGCCGTTTCGTTGCCGTTTTCTGCGCTGAGGAGTGTATCGCGGAGAAGAGCGAAATAAAAATCAAGGTCGGTGAGCTTGAGGAGTTCTCGCTTAAAGGAACGGTTATGCTCGAGCCCGGTTGGACGAAATACGATGACTATTCTCAAAAGGATAAGATTTTGCCGAAGCTTTCGGTCGATGACACCGTCAATATTAAGTTTGAGCCGACGGAGCGCCAGACCACACCGCCGAGGCATTATACCATTGAAACTCTAAATAATTATCTTAAAAATCCCTTTAAAGACGATAAGGCGAAGGCGAAGGAGCTCGAGGAGTCGGGCGAGGTTGACGATGCCGAGGACTACCGTGCTATTTTTGAGGGACTTGAGCTTGGTACGGAGGCCACCAGAACGGGAATTATAGACAACGCGAAAAAAAGCGGTTATATAAATCTCAAAAAGGACGTTTACACCGTGCTTGAGGGCGGTGAATATCTTATAGAGTCGCTTGGTAAGCTTTCTATCGGTATGGATAAATATAAAACCAGTGAGCTTGGTAAGGCTCTTAAAAAGGTTTTCAGAGGCGAGATGACTGTCAAGGAAAGCGTAAGCCTTGCCGAGCGCGAAATTGCCGAGATTTTCCGTCTGGGCGGCTCGTCTGCCGTTCCGATGAATACCGATACCGGCTCATACGGTCAGATAGTCGGCAAATGCCCCGTCTGCCAAAGAAACGTAGTCAGAGGGAAAAACAGCTACGGCTGTATGGGATATAACGACGGCTGCAGCTTCCGCGTCGGAATAAATATCTGCAAAAAAAGTATTCCCATAGGTGAGGTGATGCGGCTTCTTGCCGAGGGAAAAACTTCAAAAATGTCGGGCTTTATTTCTAAAAACGGCAAGCGCTTCGATGGGCGTCTTGTAATAAAGGACGGCGCGGCGGTATTTAATTTTGATTAACATTAGTCATATGTAACAGCTTTTTTAATCCGGCATAGTATGATACTAAGCGGAACAAAATCCGCAAAGTTTCTCCCGGAGGCGAACATATGAATAATAACTGCTTATGCAATCTCTTTGATGACAACTGCACTTGGATAGTCATTCTTGCTATCGTTATCGTGTTCTGTTGCTGCTGCAACCACTGATAAGAGGCAGAAAAAACAGTTGCGCTGCGGCGCAACTGTTTTTTAATGGAAAATTGAAAATTGAAAGTTGAAAATTAATGAGGCTTTTTTCTATTGTCGAAAAGCTTCGTTTTTGATTTTAAATTAGAATTTTATTTTTAGGCAAGAGTGAATATATTTTAAAAGGAGCCTTTCGTTAAAAGAACGAAACGCCACCAAAATTATTCATTATTCATTACTTCTTGTAATAAAGCCGTAGCTTTCCCAGTATATTTTAATAAAAAGGAGGAAGCTATGTTTGTATATTCAGTTCGCGCATCAACAATAAAATTCTTTTCGGTGATAGTTTTGACACTTCTTGTGCTTGTCGGAATCTTGACCCTTGGAAGTTCTGCTGAGGATTCGGTATATACCGCCTCGTCAAATATCGACTTTTCGGGTGTAAAAACGAACGATGAGCGTGTGGGCTTTATTTCCCAGTTTGGAATTACCGTAAAGCCCGAGGCTGTGGAAGAGGAGGAATTTCGTGTTCCCGAAAACTTTGACAGAATAATAGCGGGATATAACGAGATTCAAAAAAGACAGGGACTTGATATAACAAAGTATAAAAATAAAAAGGTAGTAAGATATACCTACGAGGGTGAGCGCGGAGAAAACCGCGAGCCCGTATACGTAAATCTCGTAATTTACAAAGGAACGGTCATTGCCTGCGACGTCTCCTCAACCTCGCCCGAGGGATTCGTCGAGCCCCTTGTAAAGCTATAAAAATGCATCGTATCTATATTGTCAGAACCACGGGGCAATGGATTTAGAGCAGAAATCGTCGGCTGACGAGCGAGAAGCGTACATAGGTACGCTGAGCGAGGAAACGGCTATAGAACGAAAAACAAATAAAAGGAAGAAATTCGTAGAATTTTAACCTTAAAAAATACCAATATGCATAAAACTAGAGCGAAGATACCTATTTAAAAGTATCCTCGCTCTTTTTGGGTTATGCCTAAATGACGCAGACCCGCTTTTTATTCTTTTGTTTTTCTTGCAAATTTCACAAGCGCGAACGACAGCGCAAAGCCTATGGCAAGCATAACAGCGCACGCAACCCAGTACAGCGGAGCTGTGGGCAGGGTTTGGAGTGTGTAGCCTGCATCCTTTGCCGTGGAGATATAAACCGTCGGTATAGAACCGGCGATAAATCCGAGTATTGCAAAATATGTTCCGCGCGGATAGTTTTTAAGAAGCCATTTCATTATTTTGGATATAAGGAAGAAGCCGACTGCAATTCCGAGAGCGGTAAGACCGAGAACGAGAATTGAAATTCCGACGTCTTTAAATTTTAATAGATGGTCGGTCATCATATTTACTATCGGGTTATAATAGCCGAAGATAAGGAGCAGCATGCTTCCCGAAATGCCCGGAACCACGAGTGCCGCCGAGCCGATAAGTCCGATGAAAAGAAGCAACAGATATCCGCCAAGGTTAAGGTTGAATAGGTCAACGTCGTTGCCTATAGGCAAAAATGAAAGGGCGAGAGCTAAAATGAGCGGAATCGCGCAGGCAAAAACATTGCGGAGCTTTATTTTTCCCCGAAGCTCGTCCGTTATGGAAGGCATACCCCCGATAGCAAGTCCTACGAATAGGCAAACCGTCGGGAAGGGAAACGCCTCAAGCGCCCATCCGAGGGGGAATAGAAGAGAAACGATGCCGACAACCATACCGATTCCTATCGGTAACAGAGCTAATAGGCTTTTTTTGAAATCCTTAAATATATCGGCAATAGCGCCGACGAGCTTTTCGTATATTCCGAGTATTGCCGCGACCGAGCCGCCCGAAAAGCCGGGAATTATAAAAGCAATTCCAATGGCGCAGCCGCGAAGCACGTCGAAAAGAAAACCTCTCACGGTGCTGTTTTTTGAAGGTGACGCGTCTTGCATAATATGCAAAACTCCTTTCTACCATAATAGTGCTTACCTTGACGGTAAAATCTTTGTTTTGTTATTCTTTTTTCTCGAATTCTTCTGCAACAGCCACGAGAAGCTCGCGTATGTTCAGCTTCTGCGGGCATATATCCTCGCAAGCGCCGCATTTTATGCAGTCCGACGCCTTGCCGCCTTTATCGGTGAGAACTCCGTTGTAATAGAATACCGAGTTCCAGTTGTTGAAGGTCTTTTTAGAGTTCATACAAGCGAAAAGGTCGGGTATCAAGATGTTCATAGGGCATCCGTCAACGCAATAACGGCAGGCGGTGCAGGAAATCATATTCTGCGCCTTGAATATCTCGGTGACGCGCTTTACCGCGTCAAGCTCTACGTCGTTAAGGGGCTTGAAGTCCTTCATATAGGAAATATTGTCGCGAACCTGCTCAATATTCGACATGCCCGAAAGCACGGCAACTACGCTCTCGAATCCCGCAGCGTAGCGGATAGCATAGCTCGCGTAGGAGCCTCCGCCAAGCGCGTCGAAAACCGCCTTTGCCTCGTCAGGCAGATTTACAAGGCATCCGCCCTTGACCGGCTCCATTACTATAACGGGCTTGCCGTATTTTTCGCAGACCTCAAGGCAACGCCTGCCTTGAATTGCCGCGTCCTCGTAATCGAGGTAGTTAATCTGAAGCTGTACAACCTCTATTTCGGGATGCTCGGAGAGAATTTTGTCAAGAAGCGCGGGTTCGTCGTGGAATGAAATTCCGAAATGGCGGAACTTTCCCTCCTTCATAAGCTCAAGGGCAACCTCGTATGCGCGACATCTCGTGAATTTTTCGTATATAGATGCCTTTTGCGAGTGCATAAGGTAAAAATCAAAATAATCAACACCGCAGGACTCAAGCTGCTTTTCGAAAAGCGGTCTTATTTCCTCCTCGGTTTCAAAGAGAGGTGAGGAGAGCTTATTCGTCAGAATATAGCTTTCGCGCGGATAGCGGCTGGTAAGACATTCGCGGAGCATATTTTCACTCTCTCCGCTGTGATAGGGGCGAGCCGTGTCGAAATAATTGAAGCCGCTTTTCATAAAGAGGTCAATCATATCGCAAAGCTCTTTTTTGTCTATCTTGTCCTCTTTCATAGGGAGGCGCATGCCGCCAAAGCCGAGCTTTTTCTTTATTTCGGGAAATACTGTATTCATGTATTCGTGTATATCCTTTCGTGGATTTTTGATGTTGCATTATCTAAGGTTTTTGCTTTCTGCGGCTGTCTGAATTTTTTATACTGATGTATTCTCAATTTGCTGTTTTTTCGGTGAAGCTCGTCGTGAGGTCGCCAAGGTGCCCGTCGTAGCCGAGCTTTATTACCTTGAACTCCTCGCCCTCGACGTCTACCTCGGTTATTGAATTGTTCGGAAGGCTTTTCGTGCCGTCAAAGCCGACGCTGAGCATTGGCACCTGAAGGTATTTGAGCGGGCCGTTATGAAAGGAAATAAGCACCGTTTTGCCGGAGTTTTTCGCGGCTATATCAAGGATTGCCGCATACACTCGCTCAAGAACGTCGACTGCGCCCTCGCCGCCCGTCGTTTTAGCGGTCAGGGGATTGTTTTTGTAAAACTCATAGTCTTCCTTATATTTCGTCTTAACGTCATCGAAAAAAAGCCCCTGCCATTTTCCCGCGTTTATCTCACGCAGTCGTCTGTCGGTTTTTATCTCAAGACCGAGCGGCTCGGCAACGGGCCTCGCGGTTTCTATCGCTCGCGATAGGTCGCTTGAATAAACGGCGTCTATTTTGTAGTTTTTAAGTATGTATTCGGCAGTTATCTTCGCCTGCTCTATACCTTTTTCGGTGAGCGGAACGTCAAGCTGTCCCGAATATCTCTTCTCAAGATTAAAAACGCTTTCTCCGTGCCGTATAAGTATAAGCTTCGTCATATATTACTTGACTCCCTTAGGTGAAGTGTGGATTCGATTACCGTCGAGTTTTCGTACGGTTTCCCGAGCATCATATTTATGATAGTTTCGGCGGTTGCCTCGCAAAGCTTGTCACTGCCGTTGTCGATTGACGAGAGGGAGGGGGAGAGATATTTTGCCTCGGGTATATCGTCCATACCGATGATGGCTACGTCCTCCGGGATTTTGTACCCGTGCTCGCTAAGGCATCTCATAGCGCCTATCGCAAGATAGTCGTAAGCGCAGATTATCGCGCGCGGAACGCGTCCTTTTTCTATCATTTTTTTGGTGGTTTCGTAAGCACCGTCAGCAAATCTGTCACCTATCGCGATAAGGCTTTCGTTATAGGAGCCAAGGCGCGCTTCCATAGCCTTGATAAAATTATTTTTTTTCGAGCTTGTGAGCCATTCTCCGATAAAACCGATATCGGTGACTCCCTTTCCCGCGAGGTAGTCGACGGCCTCAAAAACAGCCCGCTCCTTGTCGTTTGTCACACGTGTGATATTCTCTTTAACGTGACCGATGCATACAGCGGGCATATCGCCGACCGCCTCGTAAGCTGAGGCGCTGTCAAGCAAAATTATTCCGTCAACGCGCGCGTACTTCGAGTAATAGTTTGCAAGCGACCTTCCGCGCTCCTTTGAAAACTGCGTTGTTGCAATGCAAATTTCGCACCCTCTTTTTTCAAGGGTTGACTGTAGCTTTGCGATTATGCTCGCGTAATAAAGGCTGTCAAGCTCCGGGCATATGACGGCAACAACGAGCTTAGGATATTTTGCGTTAAAAAACTTTTTGAAGCAGCCATGCTTTTTCGCTACCGAAAAAATTGCCTCTCGCGTTTCCTCGTTGACCTCGGGGCTCATTGAAAACGCCTTTGAGGCGGTGGAAACCGACACGTTTGCAAGCTTCGCTATTTTTGAAAGGGTGAGCATGTTCTTTACCCCCAAAATAATAATCGTTATTTAGTTTATTATATACTAATATTAGTAATTATGCAAGTTTATTTTCGAAAATTTTTCGATGTATAACCGCTTGACAAAGTGTTCCGTGTGTGATACATTAGACCTGTATTTATTTTTGGAGGGATTTCCATGGAAACTATAAGATTTAACCTTGAAAAAAGACACGGAAAATTCAGAGCTATGAATGCCGTAAACAACGGCCCTATTCATAAAAGACACGCAAAGGACCAGCACCGTTCAAATATTGAAACCTACAAGGCGGCAAGAATACCGTATGCGAGAAACCACGACGCAGCATTTTGCGCAAGCTATGGCGGAGAGCACACCGTTGATATCTCGGCAATTTTCCCGAATTTCGACGCTGACCCTTATTCACCCGAGTCCTACGATTTTGCCTGCACCGACGAATACGTTGCAATAACACTCGTGGCGGACACCGAAACATTCTACCGACTCGGTCAGAAAATAGAGCATTATGTAAAAAAGTTTAATATTTATCCCCCGAAGGATTTCAAAAAATGGGCGGTAATATGCGAGCATATAATCCGTCACTATAACGAGGGTTGGGCGAACGGATATAAGTACGGAATCAAATATTGGGAAATTTGGAACGAGCCCGACCTCGACTCCGATTATAAAGACGGAAAATGGGTATACCGCGATTACAGACGCACTTGGGGCGGTAATATCGAGGAGTTTTACGACCTTTACGAGATTACGGCAAAGCACCTCAAATCCTGCTTCCCGACTCTTAAGATTGGCGGCCCCGCAATCTGCGGTAAGGTCGAATGGGGCGCTGATTTCCTCTGCGAGATGCAAAAGCGCGAGGTTCCGATTGACTTTTTCTCCTGGCATATCTACACAAACCGTCCCGCTCACGTAATTGAGCGCGCCACGGCTGTCAAGGAGGCAATGGATAAATACGGATACGGAGCTGCCGAGAGTATTCTTAACGAATGGAACTACGTGCAGGGCTGGCAGGATGAGGAGTTCACCTATTCAGTAGAGCAGATAATAGGACTTAAGGGCTCGGCATTCACTGCCGCGGTAATGTGCCTTTCTCAAAAATCCGACATCCTCGATATGCTTATGTATTACGATGCCAGACCGGGCGCATTCAACGGACTTTGGGATTACTATACTTTTCGTCCTCTTAAGGGATACTATCCTTTCTATTGGTACGGTATGTTCTACGACTGCGTAGCAGAGGTTCGCTCAGAGTCCGACCCCGAGGACATCTATACGCTTGCGGGTGTAGATGAAAACGGCAAAATTACGGCTACCGTTACCTACTACACAAACGATGACGAAGCACCCTCAAAGGAAATAAAGCTCGACTTTGCAAGAGAGGGCAAATACGAGGTGTATTACCTTGATAATTCACACGACCCCATGGTTGCCACCGAAACAAGTAAACTTGAGTTTACACTTGAAAGGTGCGCTTCGGTTCTCATAAAAGAAATATAAAGATTTAAAACTGAATAAAAGGGAATTCTCGCTTGACTTTGGCATGGCATTGTGGTATCATTTACTCGTGTCATGCTCTGGCATCGGGAATTCTTTTTTGTTTTGGAGGCTAAATATGAGCGGTATTAAGGACGGTAATTTTATAGGAGGCGACGACCTTCACTCATTTTTGATGATAGGTCAGTCAAATATGGCGGGCAGAGGCAATATAGCCGACGTTGAGCCGATAAACAATTTTCGCTGTTATATGCTCAGAAACGGAAGATTTCTCCGAATGAGTGAACCGGTAAACCCCGACCGAGCGATATTCGGTAAGGGCTTTACGAGCGGTGTCAGCCTTGCCGCAAGCTTTGCCGACGAATTTGCAAATGAATATAAGTCGCGCGTCGGACTTATCCCCTGCGCTGACGGCGGCACCAAAATTTCCGAGTGGCAGCCCGGCTCTATTCTTTACGATAACGCCGTTTTCATGGCGAAGCTCGCTATGCGAAGCTCGGCTTTCTCGGGTATCATATGGCACCAGGGAGAGAGCGACTGTACAAGCGATGAGGGACTCGCGTCGTATAAAGATAAATTCGTGAATTTCGTAAATTCTATAAGGCGTGAGCTTGGCGCGGAAAATCTGCCGTTTATTGCAGGTGAGATTTCTGAAATTATAACCGCAAATTGGGCTGTCGGTGACAGACCCGTGAAATTTAATCATATGCTCAGGGACCTTGCGGAAGAAATTCCGCATTTCGGGGTAGCCTCCTCGGCAGGACTCGCGCTTAAGGACGACGGCGTGCATTTTACAGCAGTGTCTGCAAGGGAATTTGGAAAAAGATATTTCGAAGTATATAAAAGGCTGGTGTAAAAAATGAAGAAAATACTTGCAATCTCTAACAGTTTTGGGGTTGATGCGAACAGATATTTTTATAATATTTGCCGCACCGCAGGTGAGCAGGTCAAGGTCGTAACCCTCTATATCGGGGGGTGCTCCCTTTACCGCCATTACAGAAACATGCTTTCGGAGGATAAGGCATACGACCTTCACGTAGACGGAATTGACACGGGATTCAAGGTGTCGCTTAAGGAAGCTTTGCTTTCTGACGAATGGGATATCGTGACCTATCAGCAGGTAAGTACACTTTCCGGCGATTATGGAAGCTACCTTCCTTATCTTCCTGAGCTTGTCAAATACGTGAAGAAGCTTGCGCCAGCGGCAAAGCATTATATTCATGCAATATGGGCAAGAAGCGACGCATGGATTGCCGGAAGGCAGGATTGCAAATACAAAACGAGTGCCGAGATGTATGCCGCAGACCATAAGGCTTACAAGATGGCGGCGAAGGAAATATCCGCTGACGGATACATACCCGCAACGGCGGCTATGGAAAAGCTTTACGCAATACTCGGCGAGGGCGCATACCGCGACGGAGGTCATGCAAATTACGGCTCGGCTCGTTATATGCTCGGACTCGTATGGTATATGACGATTTTCGGAAAAACCGATGTCGACGCCGTAAATTATAACGATTTCGATGTTCCCGTAACCGAAGAGGAAAAGAAAATCGCAGAAGAGTGCGCTATCGAAGCCGTGCTTGAGAATGACTATAGCAAATAAGAACGCGAAAAAAGAGAGAACTAAACGGTAATTACGTCAATTGCTATGACTTCCGTGAAGTTCTCTCTGTTTTTTTGTATTCGTTTAAACCTTTGTAACGAGAATCTCAGCCCTGCCCGTCAGCGTGTACTCTCCGTATCCCGCGGGGATAAAGAATGAGTCGCCCTGCGCGAATGGGGTGCCGTCGATTTCACCCGTGCCCGAAACGCAGGTGACACAGTTAAATGATTCCGTGCCTGCCGAAAGCTTCAAAATGCCGTTTACTTGCGGCTTTGTTACGGTGAAATATTCACACGCCCCAAGGGTATCGCCCGAAAAAACGGTAGGCTCGAACCCGTCAAGGCTTGTTACCTCGAGCGCCTTTTCGATATGAAGCTCGCGCTCGTTTCCGAATTTATCCCGTCTTCCGTAGTCGTATACGCGGTAGGTAAGATTAGAGTTCTGCTGAATCTCACAAATAAGACAGCCTTTGCCTATCGCGTGTATTGTTCCCGACGGAATGAAATAGCACTCGCCCGGCTTGACGGGGTAGAAATTAAGAAGCTCGGTGAGCCTTTTTTCTTTTATTGCCGCCTCAAATTCGACACGGGTGACATTTTCCTTGAATCCGAGGTATATTCCCGCGCCCTCGTCGGCTTCGACTATATACCACATCTCGCTCTTTCCGTAGGAGTTTTCGTTTTTTAGAGCGTATTCGTCCGAGGGATGCACCTGGACCGAAAGGTCGGCTTTCGCGTCAATGAATTTTATAAGGACGGGGAAGTAGGGAAATTTTTGACACCTAGTTCCCATATCCTCGTCGGTTAGTGCCTCGCTGAGCGTGCGTCCGTCGGCAAGCCGCGTGAGTCCGTCCTTGTGAAAGGACAGCTCCCAGCTTTCAGCGCACGGGGAAAGGTCGGTCAGCTTTCCGTATTTTTCTTTAAGCTTGTTTCCGCCCCATATGTAATCCTTGCATACGGGGTAAAGTTTTTCTATTTTCATATCACATTCCAATGTTTTCAGCCGTGTATTTTTCGGGCTCGAAGTTTTCTATGTTTACCTCGTTTGCCTTTATTCCAAGCTCGCGGCAGATAACCGTAATTACGGCTCCGCCGATGTTTTCTGTTCCCTCGGGGGTTTTGTAGTGTGTCACGTCGGAGTGATATGACTCGGGGAATTTTGCCGCTATGGAGTAGAGGTCGTTGATAACCGTGTCGGTTTCTGCCAGTGCTTCGATAGCTCTTTTATTGTATTCTTCGATTGTCGAGTTGTGTCTTACGTAAAAGCCTTTTCCTCCGTCGATTACGGGGGTGGAGGTGGCAAAAACGAGTTTGGCTTTTGGGAAAAGCTGACGAAGCCGTCTGTCAACTCTTGCAATATGCGATGCGTACGCATCTATCGGCATCATGGGCTCTCCGTCAGGCTCAAGCACGTCCCAAAGTCCAGCGTTCCAGTGCACGAGGTCAACCTCCTCGTCAAGCTCGAGCTGCTCTTTCCACTGATGCGCAAAGCGCAAAACGTTAACCGCAAATCTGCAGTTTTCAGCGGGGTAATATACCTCTGCCGCGCCAAGAAGAGCCTCCTTGACGTATTTGTCGTATCCCATTCTTATGGAATCGCCAATCAAAAACACCTTTTTCATATCAATTCTCCTATGGATTAAAATATTTTATAAAGAGTCATTACAAGGAAAAATACCGCGAGTATGAAAACAAGAACCGTATTGTAAATTGTGATAACAGAGCCGCTTTCAGCCGATTTTACACCTTTTGAATTTACAAACCCCCATTTTTTCACAAGTGCGTATACAAAGAGTCCGCCAAGCGCAAACCAGGAAACAGAGGTTGCAGCCGACAGCAAAACGTAAGACTTTCTAAATGCATAGAGCACTGTAAACGCAATAGATAGGGAAAAAGGGAGGATGAGAGAAAGCATGGTTATCAGCTGATGCTTTTTGAGCTTCTCGAGCTGCTCCTGCCTTTCCTTTTCTTTTCTTTTTGAAATTGTTTTTTTCATTTTTCACTCCTATATGTTTTTTTATAAACGCGCTCGTATATTTCGGTGACGTGCGCGTCGAAATCTGAAAGCGGGGCGGGGTAGCTCATAAGTATGAGCGGCACTCCTTCGCCATCTTCTCTGTATGGCGGTTGGATATACGGTTGGGCATTTTCGAAAAAGCCTTGCCTTTTGTAAAAGGCAATTCTGCGTTTCTTCATATCATCTAAGGGATGCTCGACCTCGAGGACTACTCTTTTGTATTTTTCTTCGATTATTTTGATAGCCTCGTGTCCGTATCCTTTGTTACGGAATTTTTCATAGGTCACAAAATGCTCGGCAAAGGCAAAGCCTGAAAGCTCCCACACGGTGATAAAACCGACACGGGTGCCGCCTTCTGTGACGTGATAAATCACGTAATTTTCGTCCTCCATGACCTCGCGGGCACTGCCGCGGTCGCGAATCTCCTCACGGACGAAGTTCTTTTCCATTTCGGAATATATGAGGTCGAAGTCCTCGACTGTTGCTTTGATAATCTGCATGCTAAGATTTCTCCAAAAATTCTATTATCGGTGTTGCGTCCTCAAGTGAGTGCGGATGATGTTTACATTCGGGTTTTACTATATAGGTTAGGTCGATTCCGTTTTTCTCGCAGTAATCTATCATTACCTTCGCGTTAGTATCGAAGGGAACTACCTCGTCGGCGTCGCCCGCTATCAAAAGCGTAGGGATACCTTTGCTGAAAAACTCGACAAGATTGTTTGTCGGATGCTCTTTGAAGCCTTTGACGGTTTCTTCGGTAAGAGAATAAACGTCATATACCTGCGCGAGCAGATGTTCGCCCGGTCCCGTAAGAGTTCCGAGGTTAAGCACAGGCGCGTCAAGATACACCTTTTCCACGGCGTCGGGATAGAAAAGCGCGTAGTTAAAGGCGTACGTTCCACCGCGGCTAAATCCGAAGAGAATACATTTTTCGTTGAGCCCGAATTCCTTAGTAACGAACTTTTGGAAATCGCGCATGAGCCTTACCGCGCGCGGTGAGCCCCACATATGATGGATTTCATATGTTACACGGGTGTACCCCAACTCTAAAAGCGCCAGCTCCGATTCCTCAAATGCGTGTAAAAATTCGGTTTTCCATATCCATCTTCCGCTTGGCTTTTCAGGGAGGATGACGGTAGCGGAGTATCCGTTAAATTCCAATTTAATTTCTTTCATTTTTGTAATCCTCGAGTACTTTTTTCAGAAGCTCGGGGTTGTCGGTCATAATGCAGTCGCAGCCGAGCTCGATAAGCTCTCTCATCGTTTCCTCGTCATTGATAGTCCAATACTGTACCGCAATATTTCTTCTGTGCGCACGGTCTATATAGGTCTTCTTGTCAAGGCTTATGGTAATGCCGACGTCGTATTCTGTCGGTATCTGCAGGCAGGCAAAGTCGCTTTTGTCAAAGATATTGACGGAAAGCATCTGCGTTATTATGAATTTTGCCGCAGTACCTGTAGGCGCGCCTCTGTAAAGATATGGGTATTTCGTTTTCAGCTCTGTCTCAATCTCGTCGTGGAAGGTTCCCACAACTATGCGGTTTTTATAGCCGGGAAATCTTTCAAGCGTTTCCGCAAGAATTCGACACGCCTCGTATCTTCGCTCGCCTTCGTTCTTGATTTCAACGATGAAAAGCAGGTCGGGGTTCGTTTCGTAAAACTCGGAAAAAAAGCTGTTCCACGGTCGCGATTTCAAGACCCGTTCCCGAAAGGTCGGTCTCGTCCTTGTAAATTCTCTCTCCGTTCCCGTTTTCAAAGTAATAGCCGAAGTTGTACTGACGGAGCTCGTCAAGTGTCATGTCCTTTATGTAGTGGCGGTTTGCCTTATCCTCGCAAAGCGCCTTGACCTCGTCAAGAGATATATCACCGTTGACGTTCGAGGTTTCGTCGATATAAGAGTCGTGATTGTAAACGAGGTATCCGTCTTTTGTAAGATATAGGTCGCTTTCTATTATCTCGACGCCAAAGGTGCTGACCGCCTCTCTGAAAGCAAGCATAGTATTTTCGGGATTGCATTCTCCGCCGCCGCGGTGAGCCGCTATCATGGGGAGATTACCCTTGCCGACTATAAAAGGGTTTTCGGCTACGTTCTTTTTTGGCGGTATAAGGTTTACGGTCGCAAAAAACAGCAACACGCAAGCAAGGATTAGGCCGAGTATCTTCAATGCTCTGTGTTTTCTCATATCAAATCAGCTCCCGAAATTTCATTACGTATCCGTCCGCCATAGCCTTGAATTCCTCGATGCACTCCTCGCTCGATTTGTCGAAGATTCCGAATGCGGTCATTCCCGCAGCTTTGGCAGTACGGACGGCATTTATATTGTCGTCAACGAAAGTGACGTCGCGAAGCTCGCGGCCGAGCTTTTTTGCCGCCATCTCATATATTTTCACGTCGGATTTCGTCGTCCCGAAATCCTCGCAGGACCAGACGTTGTCAAAAAGCTCCCAAACACCTAGCCTTTTTAGGCAGGGGTCGAGCGCCGCGTGGGGACTCGCGGTAAGCACGTTTAGGGAATATCCCTTCTTTTTCATAGCGTAGAGTGTATCGATAACTGTTTCCTTCTCACCAATGTTGTTTTCATACTCGTAAAGGGCGTATTCGCTCATCTTATCGACAAGCTCGTCTACGGTAGCATTGACGCCTATTTTTATGAAATACTCCGAGGTTCCGCGGTAGCCGAGCGGAGTTATAATTTTGACGATATCGTCGCTGTAGGCGATTTTATGCTCGTCAAGTATGCGTATCATAACGCCTATGTAGGTCGGCATAGAGTCAACCAGCGTTCCGTCAAAATCGAATAGAAAGGTTTTTTGTGTCGCGTTCATTTTCTATCTCCAAGTCGTTTTTTTATAATATAAGCAACCACAGTTGCAACATATCCGATAAGTACGTATGCCGTCGAATACACGTATAAATCCCAAACCATATCTCTTATGGCAAGCGAAAACATAAGCGGGAAGAGAAGCGCAAAGGTGAGCGGAAGCCAGAAAAGCAGCTTCACGTCACCCGCTATAGATGCCCCGATAAATGCTGATGCTATGGGGAAAACCGCAAAGAAAAGAATAAAGCAAAGTCCCATTGCAGAGTCCCCCTTTGCGATATTCAGAATGAAGGCGGGCAATATAAAGGTAAGAATTAAAGTTGCCGTGAAAAACAGGATAATCTTACCTGCGAGAGATGCAGGTGAGCCGAATTTTAAATTTTTAAACCAAGTATTTTTCATATCGTCCCTCACTAAAATGAAATTTACCAAATAAACGGAATAAGTCTGTATTTTACTTTTGTTTTGTATTCCTTGTAGCCTAAAAGTCCGTCTTCGAGTATTTTCTCTTCGTTCAGTATACGAATGATTATCAAAACGGGGTAGAGCAGAAAGGGAATGATACCCCAAAAAGAGCCTAAAATCAATGGCATCGGCAGGAACATAAGAAGCGTAGCAAGATACATCGGGTGGCGCACGATGCCGTAAAGCCCCGTGGATATAACCTTTTGGTTTTCTTGAACCTCTACAGTCCTTGAGAGGTAGGCGTTCTCTCTCATAACCTCGGCATATAAAGCGTATCCAACTAAAAACAGCGCGGAAGAGATTACGATGAGCCAAACCGGCACGCGCGACCACCCGAAACGAAAGTCAACTGCCGAGAGTATAAAGCCAATCGGAAACATCAGCCCCGAAAGCGCCAAAACGCCCTTCTGGGCTTTTTCTTTTTCCTTGTTGTTAAGCCTTTTTTCAAGAAGCCCCGGCGCTTTTATGAAAAGCACTGCTCCCATAATCAGCATAGGAATAAATAAGAGTGCGATAAAAAGCCATGCGCCCGGGTAATCAAACGTCCACGCAGGCAAAAATAGCATCGCTCCAATCAGAATTAATCCAAAAAGGAATTTTATAATCGCGGAGACGAATAGTTTCATTGTTTTAATTTACCTCTTAAGGTTGTTTTAATAGATACCTCGGTATTTCGATATGTTGCCTTTGGCAACGAGAGTTGATTTCTCCGCAAGCGGAATAATAGTTAAAGATAGCTATTCTGACATGAAATTTTCAATGCAATTTATCGCTTCGTTTTTATCATTCAGGTTCTCGTGACGATATCTATCTTCTTTAGTCCTGCAAAAATATTCAACAGAAAGGATAAATAT
>JAZLAO010000101.1:0-3351 GCA_045613205.1 Eubacteriales bacterium
CCACAGCATTTTTACCGCCTGCCAGCCGTGCGCCTCTGAGATTTTAAGCACGACATAGCTGCTCATCGCCAAGGCAAAGCTCGCCGCCGCATTGCTTATTCCCGCTGCAGTTCCGTTCTTTCCGTACCTTACGAATCTCGCGTTGAAATACGAATTAAAAAGCGCAGGCATAACGGTTATAAGGGACATTGCGCAAAAGCTTACCACCATGACAGAAAGATTGGAAACGAAAAGAAGTAGTATGCACAGCCCACCCGCGACAGACATAGAAAGTATTATTCCCGCTATTTCGTTTTTCACTATTTTAGGGTAAATAACAAACTTAACGAGTAGAGTTCCGATAACGCCAGAGATAACTATAATAGTATTTAGGCTATTACCGTAAGATGCGCTTTTGCCGAAATCCTCAACAAGAATAAGAGGAAGGAAGGTTCTTGCGCCCTGGTTTATTATGGAGTAACCGAAAACGGGTATCAGCAAAAGCAAAAATCCGCTTTTCCAAAGTATCGACATTGTGGACCTGTCAGAGTCACCGCCTGCGTTGCCGATGGCTTTAATGGGTTCGTAGTCGGGCTTCATAAATTTGTTAAGACGCCTGTCGTAGGCGTGAAGCACTATCGCCAAAACTAAAAGAACGATAGCGGAAAAGATGAAATTATATTCCCAGCTCGGCAAAATTGCCGCAACCGCATATGAGAAAACAAGGCCCAGTGAAGTTGCGAGGGTTATGAGGAAAATCATATACGTTCGGTCGCTTCGGCAAAGCTGCGAGGATATTATCTTGTAGGTTGCCGGCCAGAGCGCAAACTGCACCACCGCGTTCAACGTCCATGCGATAAGCATTACGTAATAATTGTGGTTAAAAAATATTACCGCATTCGCCACGGCTCCGCCGACGAGTCCTATTTTTATCATAAGCTCGGGACTGAATTTGTCAACGACTATTCCACCGACAATCTGCAGCGGGGTGTATGCTATATAGAAAAGAGCCGTTATAAGTCCGGTTTGGGATTTAGTCAAGACACCGTCCTCAACTATACCCGCAAGCGCTCCGTTAAAGCAATTTTTCGTCATATATACAAGCGCGTACATAAGAAAAAGATATATGAAAAACCGCCTTGATACACCCTTGTTTTCGAGGTGTATGTTCACGTCGTGTTCTACGTTTATTCCACTATTCATTATCTGTTCGTATAGATATCGTCGTCCTCAAACATTTCGTTGATTTCCTTAAGCTGCTCGCGTATGAGAAGGTCACCGCCCTCGTGGCCGACTTTACCGCTGGTTATGTATGCGGAATAGTGACCTGCCTTTTCAGCCTTTTCAGTGGGAAGATATCCGCCCCTGCCGCAACAGAGCTGAACTATAAAGGTTTGAGCAGCGTAGCTTCTTGCCTTAATTCTGTTACCAAAGTCAAGGAAAAGCTCGAAGGGGTTGGTTGCGAAAGCTACGTCACCGAAACGAATTACGTGCGACTCAATAGTAAATATCTCGTGGAACTGCTGATATCTGTATCTGCTGATAAGTCCCGCGTGAACGTAAACCTTTGCGTTATCTTCAAAGGTAAAGGTGCCTCTTTCGCTGTTTTTCTCTACGTAGTATTCAATTTCGCGAACTGCGTTGTTGTACTCTGACTTGGTAGCCTTTCTGAGAGGAAGGTCAAGAGCGAGAACCTTATGCTCAAGAACCGCCTCGTCCTTATACTCGGTAATCTCCTCAAGAACAGAAAGAATTTCGTTTGAAATTCTCTTACCCGCTCTGTTACAGCCGGAAATATCAAACATCGAGGGGTCAGCCTTGCGTCTTATGGGATTCGGGCGCTTAACGTGCGGGTCGTCAATGGGGGGTTCGGGCTCAACCCATCTTACAAGGTCACGGGGACACTGGTCTCCGCCTGCGCCGCCAAGTCCGAGAAGATATATGTCTTTGCCGAGCTTTTCTCTGATATTAGCCCTTGCTCTGCCCCAATACTCTGCCGAAATAAAGCTTCTCTGCTCAAGGATCTGCGAGGGACATGCGATATTTGCAACGACACCCGTAAGATTTTTATCGGTATCAAAGGTATAGATAAGCTCGATTCCGGAGTCGTTTCCTCCCTCAAGAGCCGTGAAGTTTGCCGTGTTGGTGTCGCCCCACATTTCAGCGGTTCCGTCGTCATATGAAACTCTTCTGCACATACCGACAGCCGCTCTTCCGAATTCATTTGCGTAAAGAGCTTCCTTACGGTTTTTCCAAGCGGAGAGCACCGCGCTCGTGATCTGCTTTGCAACAAAAAGAGTTGCTTCAACGGGCTTCATTACAGAATCGTCAGCCGTTACGAGGGGCTTATATTCCTGATCGCCCTTCATAAACTCTTTAAGGATCTCTTTTGAAGTTGCAATAGCCGCGTCGCCGCTGTGGGGATTTGGGTCGCCAAACGTATGCGAGGTATGAGTATGGGTTGCCGCTATGATTATTTTCATAGGGTCGATCTCTTCACTCGCCGCTTTAACGTTCTCTCTTACAAGAGCAAGAAGGTATTCGGGTATGCTCGTCAAATCGGCACTTACGAGAACCATCTGTTCACCGTTTGATTCAACCGCCATAGCGGTAGCCGTAATCTCAGACTCCACATACTGTGAAATTCTTTCATAAAACTGACCTGCAAGACTGAGCTTCTTTTCGGGCACGAGGGTTTCCTCTGCCCAACCTATAAGTAATTTTTTCATCTTGTCACCTCTGGTTAATTTTTGTTTTTCAATTAGATTATAGCAACGCCGAAAAGTCTTGTCAATAAGTTTTTATAAAGTCGAAAATTTTTCGTAACTATGCGTTTTCGCTTTAACCTTTTGAAATTTTTTCATATAACTGAATATATGAAAAACCGCCTTGATACACCCTTGTTTTCGAGGTGTATGTTCACGTCATGTTCTACGTTTATTCCGCTATTCATTATCTATTTGTATAAATGTCGTCGTCCTCAAACATTTCGTTGATTTCCTTAAGCTGCTCTCTTACGAGAAGGTCGCCGCCCTCGTGTCCGACGTTACCGCTTGTTATGTATGCGGAATAGTGGCCTGCTCTCTCCGCCTTTTCGGTGGGAAGATATCCGTCCATGCCGCAGCAAAGCTGAACTATAAAGGTCTGCGCCGCATAGCTTCTCGCCTTGATTCTGTTACCGTAATCAAGGAAAAGCTCAAAGGGGCTGGTTGCGAATGCCACGTCACCGAAGCGAACTACGTGCGACTCAGCAGTAAAGATTTCCGAGAACTGCTGATATCTGTATCTTCTGATGAGTCCCGCGTGAACGTAAACCTTTGCGTTATCTTCAAAGGTAAAGGTGCCTCTCTCGCTGTTTTTCTCAACGTAATA
>JAZLAO010000102.1:0-27082 GCA_045613205.1 Eubacteriales bacterium
GTGTAGGTCGGGTAACCGGCGCGAAGGTTCAAATCCTTTCTTCTCCGCCAAAAATACGGAATGCCCTTTGGGCGTTCCGTATTTTTCTTTTTTTGGCGGAGATGAAAGGATTTGTTTACCTGCGCCCGTCACTCGCTCTGCGAGTGGCGGCGCAGATAACCAAGCAAAGCCGAGTCGACAAGCTCGCTTGTCAGCGAGGCGCGCGACGGTTGCTCCGCGAGCCTCGTGCCTCCCGGCACAAGAAAGGTGCATCGCACCCAAAAGCCAACGGCTTTTGCAGCTCGCAAGGAGTAAGGTTCGAATCTATACCGCAATTCTGATACAAAGGGATTGCGGTTTTTGTTATTTTGTGATATAATAACATAGTAACGAATTGTGTAGGAGGTTATCTGCAATGAAACGTCTATTTTGCTTGATTCTAACCGGTATTGTATTGATTTCTTTGACAGCTTGTCAAACCAATACCGATAATTCAAATAATAGCGAAAACAATGTCAATTATGTGACTACATCATGCACTAAGGATTTTGTAGATGAATTTATGTCCATTATCGGTGATGTGGAATTGGGCGGATTGTCTATCGGGATGACACTTGATAAAGAGCATTGTTTTAATGTCACTCCGCTTTCAGTTGCCTCGCAGACGGATATCAAAATTTTTAAGTTCAGTGATTCCTGTGTCTCACTTGCACTAATTGATGGCAAGGTGTATTCTATTTGCGATTCTTTTGGTGGATTTGGCTTTGTAAATGCTGTGCCTTGGGATTATGACGAAGATGGAAATCTCGATTTATTGGTTGCTTCTTCATGGGGTTCTGGATTACATCGTTCTATAATTTCTGTTTTTAATACAATGACAAAGGAATCTATTGTTGTTTATGACACATCAAACACTGACAATCCTTCTGTAGACTTGTTTGTGGCAACTGTTTCGCCCTCTTTGTCTTCAAAAGATCCCCAAGACCTTCCAATCTACTATCAAGTCTATACTGCAAACATAAAAGTCAACGACAATAACCTTGCAGATTTGTCTTATACTGCAACGGGGGTCATTGGTTCAGTAGTTGTTGAAAATGGAGCGCCGGTTTTTAAGACGACGGGTGAATAAGCGTGGTTGCACCCCCCTAAATTCGATGTGCCCCCATAATCTCAAATGGGTGCAGTTGTATCATAATTACAGTTATTAGCCAAAAATACGGAATGCCCTTTGGGCGTTCCGTATTTTTCTTTTTTTGGCGGAGATGAAAGGATTTGTTTACCTGCGCCCGTCACTCGCTCTGCGAGTGGCGGCGCAGATAATCGAGCGAAACGAGGCTGCAAGCTTGCTTGTGAGCGAGTGAGCGAAGATTGCTCCGCGAGCCTTGCGCTTTTAGCGCAAGAGGGCGCATCGCGCTGAAAGTCGCAGACTTTCATAGCTCGCAAGGAGTAAGGTTCAAAACACTCTCCCCACTCCACCAAAGCACGGAATGCCCATCCCCGCGTTCCGTATTTTTCTTTTTTGGCGGAGATGAAAGGATTTGCTTACGTGCGCAGGTTGCTCCCGCGGTGGCTTGGCATAGCCGAGCACATTAACAAACTTAACTTTTTTTCTTTTCCCACTTGTATTTTCCCTAAAAGCGTGATACAATAATAGTGCCAAACCAACTGAATATTTTTGCAAGAGCTATTTTTATCTTTATGGGATAGCTATACCTTTTTGTGTTTCGTCAATAATGAATTTGTAAAAAATGCAAATTCCTACTGACGTAGCATAATCAGGTATGGTTCTTGCTCTCTCAGTTGGTTTGGCGACTATCGGAGTTTGCGTTTTTTGTGCGGCTGCTTCGGTAGCCGCACTTTTATTTTCATCACATTTTAAAGGAGAAAGAAAAAATGACACAATCACCTAATCCCACTCAAGACAAAACTAAGTATCTGGCATACGCCGCAATAGTTTTACTGATAATCAACTTCACGTTGTTATTTTTGCCATCTATAAAAGTACATCAACCATCCTACAGTAAAACTTTGTTAGGAGTTACAACTTATCACGATTGGTATACAGAGTTCGCCCCTATGACAAAGTTTATTGTTCCAATTATTCTGCCGGGCATTCCATACTTATGTTCAATTGCCTCGATTGGTGCATCATTCAGAAAGAAAAACAATAAAAACGTTTTTTTCAAAATCATAAACAATGAAATAGATAAACCTATTAAATTTTTACTGTTGATAATTGGATCTATCGTAAATGTTATTACTTCTTTTATAATTTATTCAGTCCTTAGCGACCGAGTCGAATATCTGGAAAAACACGGTGCTTACTGCCGCTTTACTGTTTTTGGAATTTTAAATATTTGTTGCAGTATTTTATTGACTTTAATCCTCCTAATTTTATCCTTCAAAACAAAGAGCATGTTTACTTTAGTCAGTAAAGAACAACTAACAAACGTTAACCCGCAACTTATAGAGAACGAAACAACGGAGAGCGAAGAATGAAAAGAATTATATCATTATTTTTAATTATCCTTATGGCATTAAGTTGTTTTGCTTCATGCCAAATATACAATGGCAGGAAGGACTCGCCTGCCACAAATGAAGAATTGATAACCGCAAGAATCGAAACATTCTTGACAGCATACAATGCCGGAGATATGGATGCTGTACTCGAATGCCTTGATGCAAAAAACCGCAATGCCCTCAAAGCAATGTTGAATATTCTCGGTGGACTCGCAGGAAGTGTTGCCGGTTTTGGTATAGATTTATCTGATTTGTTTAGCTTGGGAATAAGCACTACATCAGGTGATTTTATGAAATTGGAAATTACCGATATAACAGTAATTGATAGTGCAAATGCAACAGCAACAACAAAAATGTTTTTAACCGGTTCGGGAACACAGAGCATTTGCTTTGAGATGGTGTATGAAAACAGTGATTGGTATATCCACGATATGACCGACCGTAAACCAGCCGACTTAAATAATAACCAAGACGATAGCTCCAATACGGGTAATTCGTCAGACGAAAGCGAAACAAAACTTTCATATTCTTTGAATTATGATGGTACAGCTTATTCTGTTTCCGGTATTGAGGTAGGAGCAAATAAATCTATTGTGATCCCTTCAACCTATGAGGAACTCCCAGTTATTTCTATAAAAGATAGAGCTTTTTATAATTGCAACAGCCTTGTAAATGTAACTATTCCTAATAGCATAACCAGTATTGGTGACAATGCATTTTATGGTTGTACAAACCTTGAAAGCATAACACTTCCTAATAGTATTACAACGATTGGATATGGTGCTTTTGTCAATTGCGCTAATCTTTCAAGCGTGATTATTCCCGATGGTGTAACAAGTATTGAAAACCATACATTCAATGGTTGTACAAAACTTACGAGCGTAACCGTTCCTGCTAGTGTTACAGAAATTGGCATCTATGCATTTGAAAACTGTTATAGACTTGTTGAAATAATAAACAAATCAGAATTGAATATTGTTGCTGGAACTTCCAATTATGGTAATATAGGATATTATGCAATAAAAGTACATACCGGTGACTCTGAAATAATAAATAAAAATGAGTTTCTATTTTTATCATATCGAACAAATAACTATCTGATAGATTATACGGGCGATGACACAGCGATTGTGCTTCCCGAAAAATATGACAATGAAAACTATAAGATTTATAGAAATGCCTTTATTGCAAACACAACACTTACAAATGTAGTTATCGGAAACGGAGTAACGCATATTGACGAAAAAGCGTTCCAGAATTGTACAAGCCTTACAAGTGTGTCCATAGGAGATAGTGTTGAAACAATCGGTGCATATGCTTTTAATGGATGTTCCAATTTGAAGAGCGTTGCTTTAACTAAAGACAGTAATTTGTTGAAAATTGAAAATCATTCATTTGAAAACTGTTCTAATTTAACAAATATAACTATCCCCAATAGTGTTACAAGTATCGGTGAAGCTGCTTTCGGTGGTTGTGCAAGTATAACAAGCATTACAATACCTAATAATGTAATCAGCATTGATAGCTATGCTTTCGCTGCTTGTAGCGGTCTGACTATTTATTGTGAGAACATTACACAACCATCAGATTGGCACGAATTTTGGAATGATTGGAGTTTTTATTCAGTGGATTATACTCCAGTCGTATGGGATTGTCAAAACAATGAAATTGCGAATGACGGATATGTATACATAATGTCAGATAACATACGTTACGCATTAAATGAAAATTTAGCAACAGTAGCACGCCAACCTATTACTAATGAAACATCAATAATTATTCCTACTTCAATTACTTATAAAAACAAAGTTTATAATGTTACAAGTATTGGCAATCATGCGTTTTCTAACAATAAGAGCATTATAACTGTTACGATTCCGGATAGTATTACAACAATTGAAGGTTATGTTTTCTCAGGTTGCACAAATCTTAAAGAAGTTATAATGTCTAAAAATGTAACAAGTTTGGGATATGACACATTCGGTGATTGCGAAAGTCTTACAAATGTGTATTACAGTGGCACAGAAAGTGACTGGAATAATCTCCACATTTCCTCTTATTCCGGAAATTATTTTTTGACGGGTGCAACAAGATATTATTACTCTGAGACCGAGCCAACCGATATGGGAAATTATTGGCATTATGTGGACGGAGTGCCGACAATATGGCCGTAAATAGAAAAATAGAAAATTATATAATCAAATAGGTTTTAAGGGGTGAGAGAGCAAATCCGTATCAAAACTGCGGAAAATATCTTTTTATCACCCCTTCGCTAAAATACGAAATGCCCTCAAAGCAATGTTTTAACCATCATTATGGCATCTTATATCTAATTTTTGGAGGAAGAAGAAATGAAAAAAATCACTTCCCTATTACTCGTAGTATTTACAGCTATAAGCTGTTTTTTCGCTATGACAAGTTGTAATTTAAATCGGAGAATATATTCAGACGATGAAGATTTTGAACTGTATTCCGGATACTGGAAGGTTGTAAAATACGATTTTGCAGAATTCGGTGAAATCGATGCCGAACATATCGAAGATTATGTAACGTTATTTAGCGATGCTAAAATTATCGACTACATTTTTTTTTGCGGAATTCATGAGCAAAACACCGACAAGTATCTCCTTACATCATTTATACATTACTTTAATGACAGCAGTCCCCTAAACGAAGTTAGACGGATTGACAATGGTATACGAATCGTAGAAATGGATTTTTTCTGGGAGGACGACATGCTCGTAACCGGCAACGAAAATCTCAAAATGTATTTTCAAAAAGTTGAAAGCATAGAGGATTGATTTTAGAGCAAAAAGCATTAATCCAAAATTGATTGCTTGCTTTTTCACACAATCAACCGTGTAGGCGATTTTTCATTATTAAAACAGAATTTTATCTTATTTATTTTTCAGAGGAGAGCCTAAAATGGCACAATCAACAAGCGAACGTGAAAAAATAGCAAATTTTATTCACAACGTTGCCGAAATGGAAAAACGCATTTATGTTTTAAATGCTATAAAAAGCAACTGTGTTCAAAAAGCGAACAAGATACTGTCGGATTCAAGGAAAAGGATTAAAACTGCAGAAAACGAGAAATGTAAGGCAGAAACAAATGTTGGTTTTGGAAATGCCACAACAAAAATGCTTAAAGAAAAAAGAAGCTTTTCTCTAAATGCTTTTGTAAAGAAAACAGAAGAATCTTTTATGGATATTTTCAGACTTATACGTTTCTTATATGAAGAAATACTTGGTCTTTTTGATTTTGTTTCTATATCAGCATTAGACGGAACCTTTTTAGGAGGTTGCTTAACTTTTTTACTATTTGGTTGTTTGGGGTGGCTACCAAAAGCATTTATGTTATTGATTTTATCCTCATTTCTTGCCTTCGTTTTCCTTGTAGCCCCTTTGCTTATTATTTCTAATTTTTCTGCTGCAACTTCATTTTTGACTATTATGTGTTTTCTGTTTCCTTGGATAATCGCTACTTCTATTGCTTTTGCCAGGAGAACAATGCTCGAAAACAAAGAGCGAAAAAGATGGATTGCATTAAGCATGTCTTTGGACATTTCCGCTGACAAAAAATTGGAAAACGCATGCAATAATCTTGTCTTAGCTAAACAAGAATATAGTCTAGCAGAGATGAAATCAAACTTTTTGCTCGAACAGGCGAGAATATGTGAAAATGCTTCGAAAAAAATTAGTGGTTTGCTTCAAAAATGCTACATCGAAACTAATATAATTAAACAGGATTTTAGATATATTGATTGTTTAATGATTTTAGATTTTGCTTTCAGAAACGACTTGGTAGATACAGTCAGAGAAGGAATCGAATACTATGAAACAAAGGTATTTCATGGACAGGTTATTAGAGGAATAAACAACATTTGCTCCAGATTGAACGAGCTTTCGGCAGCTGTAAATGGTCTGCGAACTGAATTGGAATATATAAACGAGAATATAGACAGCCTTAATAAAAATTCAGACGAAATAATATCTTCATTTTCTACATCTGTAGGGCTTCAAAAGCAAATATTAACCACCCAAAATCAAGCTCTGGAAAGCACGAAAGCTACGCAATACGCAACCGAATCGCTAAGAAATAGCGTTGTTTGGCACAACAATTATTACGCAAGATATTGATTGTCGCATTCTTTGCGACTGATCCCGACACAAAAAATCATTTACCTTTTATCGCTACTTAAAGTCACGACCACCAGCGCCGCTGGTGGTTTTCGTTTAACAAATAATCGGGCCGGCTCTCGTTTTCGAACTTGAGCCGGTCCGATTATTTTGTTTATTTCGCTTTTAAAAGCATAGCCTCAGCGCACTTAATTCCGTCTATTGCCGAAGATACGATTCCGCCGGCATACCCCGCTCCCTCTCCCGCGGGGTAAAGGCCTTTTACAGTCGGGCACTCGTACCTTTCATTGCGCAAAACGCGCACGGGTGAGGTCGTTCTGGTTTCCGGTCCCGTCAAAACCGCACTGTCCATATAAAAACCCGGCATCCAGGCTTCAAAATCGGGGATTGCCGCCCTTAATGAATCGGTTATATAATCGGGAAGATATTCCTCAGCCGCGGTGGGAATTACACCTATAGGATAACTCGGTAAAACCGAGCCGAGTTCCGTCGGCTTGCTCTTGCTCATAAAATCACGCATAGTTATGGCGGGAGCCTTATAGCTTTCCGTAAGCTGATATGCGCGGCGCTCTATTTTTCTCTGCAATTCAAATCCCGCCAAAGCAGAATCCGATTCAAAATCGTCTGGAGTCACCGACACTAAAAAAGCCGCGTTTGAATTTTCCGCATCACGCGCATATTCACTCATTCCGTTGGTAACTATTCCGCCAGTCTCCGATGCAGCAGCGACGACAGTTCCACCGGGGCACATACAAAAGCTATATACACTTCTTTCGCCTTTGAGATGTGTTACCAGCCTGTAGCTTGCGGTTTCTATTCCCTCAGGCGCACAATCACCGTATACAAGGCGGTTAATATACTCACGAGGGTGCTCTATTCTCACCCCTATACCAAAGCCCTTTGCTTCCATAGGAATTCCAAGGTCGTAAAGACGCATAAAGGTATCCCTTGCGCTGTGACCTGTCGCTAAAATTATATTATCGGTAGGAATTTCAAAGCTCTCGCCCGCCTTTTCGTAGACGGCAGCAAAAACGGCAGAATTCTTTATCTTAACGTCTGTGAGCTTTGCAGAAAATATAAACTCTCCGCCGAGAGATATTATTTTTTCTCTGAGCTTCTTAACTATGTCGGAAAGTCTATCCGTTCCGAGATGCGCGGTGGATGAATACAGTATTTCCTCGTCAGCGCCTGCACAGACAAACTCGGAAAGGACCTTCATTTTATATTTATCGGGAGCTCCCGCTTTCAGCTTTCCGTCGGAATATGTGCCTGCTCCGCCCTCACCGAACTGCACGTTGCACTCGGGGTCTAAAACCGAGAGAGTGCGAAAAAGATTTACCCTTTCCCTTCTCTCGTCAACCGAAAGTCCGCGCTCAAGGACTATAGGACGCGCACCGCCCTCGGCAAGCGTCAAGGCAGCAAAAAGTCCGCACGGTCCGCTGCCGACAATAACGGGACGGGTATTTAAGTAGGATTTTGGAGATGTAAATGAAGACTCCTCTGCCAAAAAAACCTTTTTGCGCATTTTTAAAAGTCCCGTTTCCCTCTCCGCATCAAGCCTAAGAGCTACGGTCAATTTATAATGTATATCTTTTTTATCCTTTAAATCCAGAGTTCGTTTAAGTATAGTTGCATCCTTAAATTCATTGGAGCTTATCGGAATATGTGACAAAGCAGCTTTTTTTATGTCCTCTGCTGTATATCCGACAGGAACTTTTATATCAAATTTTATCATAACAGCTCCCTTTCATTTTATAATAATATTTTACCATTCAAGCAGGACTTTTGCAATAGCAATTTCGTTTTTAATGAATATATTGACAGCTTTTGCAAAAAATATCGCTAACAACAAAGATAAAGAAGGAGTTTCTATGAAAAAGACAATTATAATGTTACTGGTGCTTTTAACGGTGCTTACCTCTTTCGTTTCCTGCGGCGGTGGCTCGGAGGACGTTTCGGTATTCTATTACACCTACAGTGACACCTATATCTCCGGGGTGCGCGGAGAAATGAACGATATACTCAAGGCTTCGGGGCTTGATTACCACAACTATGATGCAAACAGCAATCAGACAACACAAACAGAACAGGTTGATACAGCGATAGCAAAGGGAACTAAAATGCTTATCGTAAATATAGTGGACACAGGCTCGGACGATGCCGCAAAAACAATTGTCGCAAAAGCGAAGGCGGCAAACATTCCTCTGATTTTCTTTAACCGCTCGGTTAGCGAGGATGTAGTAAAAAGCTACGATAAGTGCGTGTTCGTGGGAACCGACTACGAAATGGCGGGACATATGCAGGGCGAGCTTATCGGCAGATACGTTGCGGAAAATTTTGAAAAAATCGACCTTAACGGTGACGGCAAGATATCCTACTGTCTTTTTAAAGGTCAGCAAGGAAATGCCGAGGCTGAGGCAAGAACAAAATACTCCGTCGAGGATGCGAATAAAATCCTTAATGAAAAGGGTAAGCCGTCTCTTTCCTTCTACGACCCAAAAAACACTAACGGATACCTAGTTGACCAGGGCGGCAACTGGTCGAACGCAGAGGCGAACAACTATATGAAAACTATCCTTTCAGCATACAGCGAAGCGGGCAAAAATATGGTTGAGCTCATTATCGCAAACAACGACGAAATGGCTCTCGGCGCAATTTCCGCTCTTAACGAAGCCGGCTACAACAAAGAAGGCGGTAAGGTTATACCCGTTTTCGGCATTGATGCGACCGATGCCGCAAAGAATAAAATCGACAGCGGAGCTATGACGGGAACGATAAAGCAGGACGGCAAGGGCATGGCGGAAGCGATAGTAAAAATCGCAAACAACTTTATCGGTGAGATGGATATGCTTGACGGCATTCCGAAAGAAAACCTTGTAGGAAAGTGGAGAGTAAACATTCCCTACTCCGCTTATACAGCCGACAATGCCGACTAACGTAAAAAAAGATGCGCTTATAGTAATGGAAAATATCACCAAGCGATTCCCGGGTGTCGTGGCGCTTGACGGTGTTTCCCTTACTGTGAAGCGCGGCACGGTACACGCCCTTATGGGTGAAAACGGGGCGGGAAAATCAACCCTTATGAAATGCCTTTTCGGTGTTTATAAAAAGGACGGGGGAAAAATATTTATTGACGGTAAAGAGGTCAGCTTTTCGGGAAGCAAGGATGCCCTCTCTCACGGTGTTGCGATGGTACACCAGGAGCTTAATCAAGCACTCAAGCTATCCGTAATGGATAATATGTGGCTCGGAAGATTCCCTAAGGTGTCCAAATATATTCCCTTAACCAGTGAGAAAAAAATGTATGAAAGCACAAAACGGATTTTTGACGAGCTGAAAATCGAGACCGACCCAAAAGTAAAAATGAGCCATCTGTCTGTTTCAAAAAGACAGATGGTGGAAATTGCAAAGGCAGTATCCTACGATGCAAAGCTTATAGTTTTCGACGAGCCAACCTCGTCATTAAACGAAAGCGAAGCCGAAAAGCTTTTTGAAATTATTGACACACTGAAAAACCGCGGATGCGCAATCATCTATATCTCTCACAAGATGGAAGAAATCCTGCGTATTTCCGATGAGGTTACCATAATGCGAGACGGTAAGCACGTAGCAACGAGAAATGCCGATGGCTTGACTACCGATGAAATTATACGGCTTATGGTCGGCAGAGAAATTAATGAACGATATCCTGAAAAGCATAACGTTCCTAAGGAAGTAATGCTCTCGGTGAAAAACATCTCGGGCAGATACTCGCGCTTAAAGAACGCAAGCTTCGATTTGAAACGCGGGGAAATCCTCGGTATAGCCGGCCTTGACGGCTCAGGGCGCACAGAGCTTATAGAAACCCTGTTCGGAATCCGAGAGCGCAACGGAGGAGAGATTTTACTTGACGGTGTTAAAATCTCTAACAAGAACCCGAGAGAAGCCATAAAAAACGGTTTTGCTCTTCTGACCGAGGAAAGACGAGAAAGCGGTATATTTGGAATACTGTCTATAACACATAACGCGACTATAACAAGCATAAAAAAATATCGCACCGGTCCCCTTTTATCCGACAAAAAGGCTCGCTCTGTTACCGATTGGTGCATAAAAGCTATGCGAATAAAAACACCGACGCAAAGCACGAGAATTGCATCGCTCTCGGGCGGAAATCAACAAAAGGTTATCCTCGGAAGATGGCTTTTGACAAAGCCCTCAATCCTTTTGCTCGACGAACCGACAAGGGGTATTGACGTGGGAGCGAAATATGAAATCTATAAGCTCATAATAGAGCTTGCCGAATCAGGCAAGGGTATAGTTATGGTTTCCTCTGAGATGGCGGAGCTTATCGGAATATGCGACAGAATAATAGTTATGTCGGGCGGCAGAGTGGCAGGCGAAATAAATCGCGGTGACGTTACGCAGGAGCGGATTATGCAGCTTGCCGCAATGTTTGCCTGAAGAAGTATTTAAACATCTTCGGCTAAAGCGGTAAATTTCAAGCTCCACCGTCCTGCCTTTTATGTAAATAAAGAAAGAAAGGACCATTCCTTCAAATGCCTGAAAATCAGACTAACAATAACAGAAACGACGCTTTTTACACGAAATATGCGGCACGGATTAAAGCAATTCCGTCGAACGTATACAAGCGCTTCTCCGATTTTAAAAACAAAAGCACGAATGAAAAAATAAGTATAGCAGCCGACTTTGCTCTTAATAACGCAATGTATATCATCATTATAACGGCAGTAATTGTCATTGCAATTATGGAGCCGCGCTTTATATCCACGGCTTCGGTCATTAATATTATTTCTCTGACAGCCGCCAGATTGCCCATAGCGCTCGGCATAGGCGGAGCTATAGTGCTTTCGGGCACGGATATTTCAGCGGGACGCGCCGTAGGTCTTACGGCTTGTATCGCTGCCTCCTTGCTTCAATCCTCGGGATACGTCAACAAAATGTTCCCCGGAATAGACGTCCTCCCTATACCGCTGGTCATACTTGCTGTCATTGCAGTGGGCGCTGTTATCGGCTTCGTAAACGGATTTTTTGTTGCAAAATTCAAATTACACCCGTTCATAGTTACCCTCTCGACACAGCTGATTCTGTTCGGAGCGGTTCTTCTTTATCTACAGATAGGCGATAACGGAGGACAAACTCTTTCAGGACTCGACCCGTCCTACCTTGATTTTGTAAGCGGACCGCTTTTTAAAATCAACGGTATTGCCATTCCGAAATACGTTCTCTATTCGGTTATCATAACCGTTATTATGTGGTTTATATGGAACAAAACGGTTTTCGGCAAGAATATGTTCGCTGTGGGTTCAAACGAAGAAGCCGCAAACGTTTCGGGAGTTAACGTATTCAAAACCGTCATTCTGGTATTTGTTCTCGCCGGAATTATGTACGGCATAACGGGATTTATAGAGGGAGCGAGAATAGGCTCGATAGCCTCCTACACAGGTCTTAACTATGAAAGCGACGCTATAGCTGCCTGTGTTATCGGGGGAGTTTCATTCGTTGGCGGTACGGGAAAAATCGGTGGAATAGTAATCGGTGTGCTTCTTTTACAAATTATTTTCGTAGGTCTTAACTTCATTTCAATTGACCAGAACCTGCTCTATATCATAAAGGGACTTACCATACTTCTCGCATGTGCTGTAGATATGAGAAAATACCTTTCCAAAAGATAAAAAAGACCCGAATGAGCACACCGTGTCAAATTTTGCACGCTCGTTCGGGTCTTTTTTACTGTTCTGAAGAAATTTTATATTGATACGAGGATTTTGCATATGCATACACGGCTTTAGAGAGAGCAGCCGTCCTTGAGTTTTCCTGCATCTTGATATATGCAGCGAGGGTATGTTTACCCGTCAGCATCTCACCGTTCTCGCCTCTGACCGTTATAATCTGAAGCGAAAGCATCTCGTATATAGGCAGGTCTGCGAAGAATAGATAACAGTACCCGCTGTCCTCACCGTCTTTTATCACAATTGAATTCTGAGTGTTTTCTTTAATCTCGCCCGTTTTGCTTCTGTACGCAACTCTTATACTCCCCGCGTTCGCAAGCTCTTCTTTTACGCAAAGCGCATAAGAAACTCTGTAACCGTTGGATACAACAAGGCCCGCGCCCGCAACGACTGAAGAAATCTCTGAAAAGTCACTCTCTGCGTTTTCACTTATGTCAAGCTCATTATATGAGATAAGATTTTTACAGTAATTTTCATTTGCCAGTATTTCTTCATACTTAACGTAACCGGTTTCGGTGTCCTCCACGTACTTATAAAGCTCGTTTGCATACCTCACGGCATTCATTATAAGCCTCATTTGAGCAATCTGATACTCGTTAGGCTCGCTAATACCGCTTAAATACGCCATCGCTTCGGCAAAATATCCGTCAAGCGTATATTCGGCTGTAAGAGTCTTCGTCGCTCCGCTTGTGATAACCTTGATTTCAAACGTAATTTTTGCCGTTATATCGGTAACAAGCGGCTCGGAAGAGAACTTATAATAAGTGACACCGTCCATATAAATCAATCCGTCATATCCGCTTCCCACTCCGAGATACAGCTCATATTCCGAATCCTCTGCAGGCACTTTAACGTAGAAATTGCCGACAAAATTTGACACGGTAGCCAGGCTGTATTTTGCTCCGTCAAAAACACGGGATTTCAGAAGCATGTCCGAATCTTCTTCCTCTTCTTCGTCCACCGACACTTTATAAGCGATTATATAATTTTTTACACCGTCCGAAACAGAATATTGACAAATATAGCCGTCGGCTTCGGGTGAAAGTGAAAAATTAAGAGAATCGTCAATTGTAACATTTAAGCTATCCACAGTAGGAACGTAGTTATCAAGGCTGCGATAAAGCTCAAGAGTGCAGTTTTCCGTTACCGCCGAAAGCGCTTCGCTCATAGAATGGTAATTTACACCGTTGACCCTGGCCACAACGTCTTTTGAAAGGTATCTGTTGCTGTAAACAGCGTCCTCACAATTGTAAATTCCCTTCTTCAAATCTCCGTCCTTGAAATATTCGTCAAGTCCGTATCCCAAAGAGGAGTATGCGCTTCCGTCTTCACTTCTCATATAATAATTTATACTAAAGCTATCCAGTCCAAAGGAATAAAGCAAACGGTCGTCGTTTGCCGCTTCATACGGAATCTCTATTCCGTATCTTAAGTTTGAAAAATCTACGAAGTGCTGTGTGAGGTCACCTATAGATTGCGCTGCTACAAAATCTCCGTTGAGGTAGGTATATTGCATCGAATTCGCAAGATTTTCATCCTCTCGACAGATAACTACTACAACCGTAAAATGATTCCATTCGAGGATTTTACTCTTTAGCCTTGCGCCCGTGTTTTCAAAAATTCCGCCTTGCTCGGCATATAAATACCACTCGTCACCTTCGGAAACAAGCTTTATACGGTTAGCTCTCTTTTGCTGGCTGGATGCGCCAAGCGAATCTATACCCGATATTTCGTTCATAATAAGAAGCCCCTCGGGATAGGCTGGTCTTTTTGAAATAATCTTAGCTCCGTTCGGAATGGCGGTGTCATCAGTGGTCATATCAGTGTCGGACGATTCCGTCGTATAAGTATACAAATACGCATCCGCGGCAAGCTCAAAATCAACTACAAAAAAATCGTACGTGCCGGTTGAGAAGCTGTCTACGTAATATCCGTCGTCGTTGGCAAGAACATTGTTTGTGTGTATTTCCCAATAAGGATTATAAGGAGGCTTCAGTCTTGGTACACCGTTATCCTTAAACTGAAGGTATTTATTTCCGTTCATTTGCGCTACAGTCAAGGAGGTGTGCCTACCCTGTTTATTTCCGAACCTATCTGTGCTGTATTCATTCGAGCTTGAAACGGTATATCGCGTAGTACCGACGCTGTCGCTCTCAAAATCGAGATTTCCAAGACCGTACTGCCGAATTAGAGGCGAATCAGACTCCGCCCCCACCGAGAGTGAAAGAAGAAAAAATATGCAGCAGAATAAACTTGCTTTTACGATATTACGTATGAATTTTGTCATTCCGAAATCCTTAAAAATTGATGATGAAGCTAGCACCTTTAGTCAAATCAACTGACAGTTATTCCTGAGACTTTATCCACTTATAAGCCTCATCAACCCATACCTCCGCCTTTGGCTGAACGTAATCCGCTCTTCCGCCCGAGGAAACGTTATTTCCAAGAGCGATTCCGTGCGGACCGTGGGGATAGATATGAAGCTCAACGGGAATTTTTGCGTCGTAATACGCCTGACAAAGCTTAATCGAGCCGTTAATCGGAACAGAAACGTCCTCGGAGGTATGCCAGATAAAAGCCGGAGGTGTGTCGGAGGTTATATTCTTTTCTATGGAAAGCAAATTCTTTTCCTCTTCGGTATAATCCACAAGAGGCTTTTTCAAAAGATTTTCAAAGCTTCCTGTATGAGTAGGACCGTATGCGGTGATTACGGGATAACAGAATATCGCCCCTTTAATCTTAAGATAATCCCTTGAAAGACCGAGAATGTCCTCTCCAACTCCGTGAAGTGTGGTAAGAGTTCCGAGCAAATGTCCGCCCGCAGAATAACCGAGAGCAAAAATTCTATCGGGATTGATATAATATTTATCAGCATTTTCCTTTATATATTTCAACGCTCTGCAGGCGTCGAGAAGCTGACGCGGATATACCGCATGTTCACCTACGCTGTAATTAAGAACGAATGTGTTGACTCCCTTTCCGAGAAATGCAAGAGCCGTATAGACACCCTCTCTTGCGCTTACGCCTGTATATCCTCCGCCGGGAATAACGAGTATTGCATCACGAGGCCCTACTGTAGCTTCCTTTACTACGTAGCTTCTGTTGTCTACTGCGTAGACCTCCAAAAACACCCTGTCGTCCGACGTGTCAAAATAGATTTTTTCGTTTATCATAATTATCACCTCTGAAAATAAATATCTGCCAGTTTATTGATACTCATTATACTACAAGGGAATAAAAAAATCAATGGTTACGATACAAATTGAAGGGGCTGACTCTTGGCTTTTTTAACTTGAGTCAGCCCCCCGTTGAGAGTGTTCGTTAAATTTATGGGATTACGCGTCAAAGGAATAGCGCACCTCTGTTTTATTTCCCACGGAATCGGTATAACAAATGACTACCGATTGGACGCTATCCTCACCATAGTATATAGTCACCGTGGCATCGGTACAAACCACATCCCATCCGGCAAAGCCCTTTATGTCGGTTATTGTTGCAGTAAAATTCGTTCCTGAATCCGATATGTTATCAAGATAATCAGGGCTTGCATTGAAGGTCGGGAAATCTCCCGTAGGAGTCCACTTCAGCGCTTTTCCGCCTACGTTCTTAATCACCTCACCGTCTTCAACTATGTAAAACGCTTCAGTTGTTGTTATATAATTCTGATTGTTCGGCTTGTACGTGCCATTTTGAGATTTAAAGTCGCTGAGCTCTTGAAGGATAACCTTTATCTGAGTTGTGCCGTTGCTCATAACGCGCATATCGCACTTGCTGTTCAACCATTCACCATTGGATAAGGCGGTAATTACGGTAACGACACATGATTCATGCGGAGCGTCAAGAATATCCTGCACTGCAAAAGCTTCACCGCCGACATTTCCTCCTCCGTTGCCGCCGCAGGAGACAAGACTGAATATTAATATTATCAATAAAAACAGTAATATTTTTTTCATTTTCTTACCTCCTTTAAATTAGTTTTTTAGAGAGAATAAACCACGCGCCGAGAAGCAACGTGTTAACCGCAAGGATAATACGGGCTGCTGAAGCATATGCTCCGATGTGATTTTCATTCGTTTGATTTGCGTCGGCATTATAGCCTTCGATGATTGATACGAGCTCGTTATACACAGCTTCGCCCTTTACCTTGTCCTCATCCGAAAGCTGCTCATATGCCACGATAGCAGAATTAATAAGACTGTATTTTTCGGAATATCTCTGCGAGCTTTTTGTTTTCTCTACGTACTCCATAAACGCCAGAAGCGCACCGCTTACAGCTTCCACTATGCTTCCGTCATTTTTAAGAATTTTACTTGTATCTCCGTCGATTATAATTTCTTTAACGTCGGTATAATAAGCGCAATCTCCGTTCCACATATATCCAAGATTTTTGGGAAGATGCGGTGAACTGAAGCCTATAACCGCTCTACAGCTTTCGAAAGCATTGCTGTCTATAGTGGTTACGCTTGACGGAATGATAATACTCTTAAGACCGGTACAGTTATCAAAGGCGTAAGCGTTAATAGAAGTTAATCCGTCAGGAATTATTATACTCTTAAGATTGGTACAGTTTTCGAAGGCGTAACCGCCAATAGAAGTTAACCCGTTAGGAATGATTATACTCTCAAGACTGAGACAATCTCCGAAGGCTCTATCCCCTATTTCGCGGCAAACACTTCCCTCCTCAAAAACGACCCTTTTTATATTTACAGGTCCGTATACCACATCAAAGCTGTAAAAAAGTCCGTCGGGAATCTCCGTTACGTTTTTGCCTACTGTTACGTTTACCCCATCGGTTTGCGTGCCCACACCGGAAAAGACGTATTTCTGAAAAACCGAATTCATCTTTACAGCGTTAAAGTAAATATTTCGAACTCCTGCACAGCCCGAGAACGCCTCTCTTCCTATATCCGTTATACTATCGGGAATAGTAATAGATGTTAGTGACGTGCAGTTTTCAAAGGCGTAATCAGCAATAGAGCTTACGCTGCGAGGAATTATTATGCTCTCAAGCGAGGTGCATCCCGCGAAGGCTTGATTGCCTATTCTGTTGATTTTTTCGGTAAGGACAACGCTTTTGAGTCCGGTATTTTTAAAGAACGTTCTGCTGCCAATCTCAACGATATCCATACCGTTTACAGTCTCAGGTATAATCACGGTTCCCATAGCATCATAAAGTCTTGCGAGAATTGCATTTCCATCTTTTTTAACAGCATATACCATGTCATCGGTATATCCAAAGTGCATTGCGCCGAGACAGTATCCTGAAATCATATTTCCCTCAAGGCTGTTATCTCCGTCCCATGCCCAGCCGCATTGTGGCAGGGATTCAGAAACGAAGCCTACGAAAAGATTTGTACAACCAAAGAATACGCCGTTTTCCAGCATTTCAACCGATTCGGGAATAATTATTTCAGTAAGCGAGGTGCAATCCGAGAATGCGTATTCGCCTATTTTTTTAACCCCCTCGGGAAGTGTTACACTTTCAAGGTTCTTATTATTTCTAAAGCTGCTTGCCGAAATTTCAGTAACGTCGGCTCCGTTTATGTTCTCGGGAACGGATATACTATATATATTCTTTGTGCCTCGCATAAGCATTGCAGTTCCGTTGTTCGATACTCCGTACACCGCGCGCTCGTCATAAACGAATTCTTTAAAATCAATAACGTATCCAACCTCACCGTTCCACATAAAATCAAAACCTGAAGGGGTCGAGGAATGCTCAAGTCCTATAAGCGCGGTAGAACGGTAAAATGCGTAGGAGCCAATATTGGTGACGCTTTTGGGTATGACAATTTCACCGAGGCTCGTACATCCGTCAAATGCCCATTTACCTATTTTAGTTAACCCATCGGGAATTATAATCTCCGAAAGTGTCTTTGCATCTACGAAAGCATAATCTCCTATCTGCGTCATGCTTTCAGGCAGACTTATACTTTTGAGACTCTCGCATTCCCGAAACGCATAAGTCCCGATAGATATTAATTTCTTACCTAATTTAATGTTTTCAAGGTTAGTACATCCGGAGAACGCAAAGCTTCCGATTTCGGTTATGTTATCGGGAATTGTAATTCCATACAAACTGGTTGCACCCTCAAACATTCCATCATATATCTTGGTTATGTTAGCCGGGAAGATAATGTCGGTAATTATCGAATCTCCGCGAAAGGCGCCTTTCATTATATTGATTACAGGCGCTCCGTTTACACTTTGCTTCACAGTAACAACACCCGAAGCATAGTTTTTAGCAAAGTGGGCGTTTCCGTCGTTTGTTATTACGTAGAGTGCGCTTTCGTTAAGCTCTATATCGCGAACGTCGAGAACGTAATTATCTCCATCCGACCAGGAAGCACCGAGACTTACGGGGAGCGTGTCTCCTCTGAAACAAAGGACAGCCCGGGGGCATTCGGCGAACGCAAAGACATCTATTTTTTCGACACCCGAAGGAAGAGATACTACAGAAAGCTGACTCGAACCGTAAAAAGCAAACATTCCTATACTTTTCAAGCCGTCGGGAAGGGTTATTCTTGTTACAGGGCATCCGTAAAACGCCCAATCCGCAATATTCGTTACACCGCCGGCAATCTCTATGTAGCTTGCACCTGAACTGTAAAAATCATGAGCGTCTGCAGCGGTAAGTATAGTTTTTCCCTCTCCCACAACAAAAGGTCTTGCTGCGGGCCATACCATAAATTCCGCGTCCTTGATATCGGTTTCACCGTATTCAACGATAATACCGTCAATAGTTTTATACAGTGCATTCCCCTGCTCTACACTAAAGCTTTCAACCTGTGTTCCCGAAAATGCACTTGAAGCAATGCTTCTTACTTTAGCGGGAACTAAATACTCGGTGACCGAGGTATTTGCAAAGGCATATTCACCTATTTCAACAAGCTCGGAAAAATGAGGAATTTCCGTAATACCGTGGCAGCCGTAGAAGGCATAGCCGTATATGCCGCGAACCTCTGCTTCGTCAGAGAGCGGTATTGCCGTAAGAGACGAGCAACCGTAAAATGCATACTCGCCTATCTCCTTAATCGCCTTTGGAAGTGCTATATATTTAAGAGAGGTGCAGCCAGAGAATGCGCCCTCGTATATACCCGATATTGCGCTATTCTTACCTACGAGCACCTCTGTCAGTGACGTACAATTCTCACAGGCATAGAAATCAAAACTTACAAGGCTATCGGGAACCGTTATTTTTTTAAGCGAGGTGCAACCGGAGAGCGTCTGCCAGCCTATAGTCTTTACTATACTGCCTTCGGCAAAGCTTAGTTCGGTCAATCCCTTTGCATCCTTGAAGGAAGCATATGTAAGAACAGTTATCTCAGCGGGAACGCAGTACGCTCCGCTTCTTCCGGTAGGATACTGTATGAGCGTCGTTCCCGTCACATCGCAGAGAATACCGTCAATTGAAGTATAGGCAGTGTTTCCGGAGGAAACGAAGATATTCTGAAGCTTCGGATTGCTTCCAAGGGCGTATTCGCCTATGTAATTCACTCTTTCGGGAATTGTTATTTCTGCGATTCCCGTGTTGTTGAAGGCGCTGTTTCCTATCTTCAGTGCAGTATTCCCCTCTGCGATAGTTACGGACGTAAGACAAGTTAGACCGCGGAACGCTCCGTCCTTAATTTCCTTAAGGGAGTCGGGAAGGTATACAGACCGAAGCTGCGAGCCGACAAAGGCATCCTTACCTACTGTGGTAAGTGAGCTACCCTCTCCTATATGAAGCGTCTTAACCGAGCTATAATAGAACGCGTAATCCAATATTATTTCAAGGCTGTCGGGAAGTTCAAACTCCGAGGTGACATTGTTTGTGAATGCATAGCTTCCTATCTTCTTAAGGCGGCTTCCCTCGTCAAAAGTCACGGCAATATTACTCGACGAGAATGCGTAATCCCCGATTTTCTCAACCGATGCGGGAATTTCGAGGCTTTTAAGCGAGCCGCAATCCGAGAACGCTCCGTTTCCTATCTCCAGCAGTCCCTCATTAAGTGTTACCCGTGTTAAATTATCGTTATCAAAGAATGCTCTCGCACCTATTTTTACAACAGGCATTCCGTCAACAGTGTCAACGGTTACGGATTTATCCGTGCCCTTGTATGTGACTATTGCTACGGTATTATCAAAGGTTATTATATAATCCCATATCTCACCGCTGACGTATTCTTTTGCGTTAAGGAAGTAGCCAGCTATTCCGCTATCCCATCCCCCCTGAGCATAAACGGGGAGGCTATCTGCGGCAAAGAATATTCTTATATTCTCCGAGCCCCAAAAAGCGTTTTCACCTATATACTCTACGTTCTTCGGAATATCCAATCTAATAAGCGAGGAGCAACCGTAAAACGCGTATCTTCCTATGTAGGTTACACTCTCGGGAATTGTGAAGCTCTCGAGCTTGTCGCAGAACATAAACGCGTAGTTGTCTATATTTTCAATTTTAGCATCACCGAAATCAAGTGTCTTAAGTCGGCAAATACCGTTAAAAGCATGCGCCTGAATAGACTTTAGCGCGCTTCCCTTCTCAAATACGATACTCTCAAGGCTATCGCATCCGGAGAACATATATGCTGATATATATTCAAGAGCGCTGTTTTCAGAGAAGGTTATCTTCTTCAAGCTGTCGCAGAAGAAAAACACGTACTGCGCCATTGAGCTCACAGACGGGGGAATTGAAATCTCCTTAAGAGAGCGGCAGGAAACGAAGGTATAAATTCCGAGTCTCTCGATAACCGCATCCTCGGCAAAATTAACCTCGCTGAGAGAATAGCAATAAGCGAAGGCGTAACGCCCTATATTGAACACGGGTGCGGGGATATCTATACTTTGAAGCAAGGAGCACTGATAGAATGCGTGTTCTCTTATATCCTCAAGACCTGCGGGTAAAATTACCTCGGTCAGCAGTGTATCATAATAAAAGGCGTAGTATGAAACAACCTTGACGGTATCGGGAAGCGTATACCTGCCCATTCTTGACGAGGGAACGCAGTGCACCGTTGTTATATCGTAATCAAAGAGAACGTTATCCACTACGGCGAATACACGGTTTTCATCACTGACGGTTATTTCGGTAAGCAGATAGCAAGCACCGAAGCTTCCCTTGCCTATTGAGGTCAGCGCTCTGGGGATATGCACAGACGTAAGACCGCTGAAGCTATAGGCAAAGTCGCCTATTGATACCACGGTGTCAGGGATCTGAGGTCTTCTGAGAGACGCACAGCTGTAAAATGCGTAATTTCCAACAGTTTCAAGTCTGCTTTTCACACCGAAATTTAGTGTATGCAAGAGAAGTCCCGAGTTGAAGCAAAAATCACCTATTCTCATTATGTTATCAGAGAAGTTGACCGTTTCAAGCTTAATACACTCCGAAAAGCAGCTTTCGGAAAGCTCTGTAAGAGCGCACCCCTCATCAAAGCTCAGCGTTTTTAGTGAGGTGCATTTAGCGAAGGCCTTTTCACCTATATAATTGAGATTTACAGGTATGGTAAGAGCGGTTATCGAGCTGCAATTACTAAACGCCGATTTTCCTATATGAGTCAGCGAATCGGGCAAAGCGAAATTACCGAGCGCACCGCAATCATAGAATGAAACTTGATCTATAAAATCAAGGCGGGAATTTTCTGCAAAGGTCAGCGTTTTAAGGCGGGAATTTCCGCTAAAAGCCACCTCAATTATATTTGTCACTGCCGCAGGAATATGCAGAGAGGAAATATTGGTATTGGAAAACGCGGCTTTTGAAATAACCTTGAGATTTTCGGAGAGCCTGAGCTCATATATACCCGAATTGATAAATGCATACGCTCCCAGCTGCGTAACCGAATCCGGAATATAAACCGCTTTCAAATTCTTCGTATCCGCAAATGCATAAACATCTATAACTTCAACATGCGAAAGCTCAATCGACGGAACTCGGGAACAGGTAAATGCGGAGTCTCCTATTTTCCTTACCGTATCCGCCACGGCATAGCTATCGGTGTAAACGGGTGGGTAATACACAAGCTCACTTCTGTCGGAATTATACACGGTATGCCCGTCTAGCAGATATTCAGTGTTTTCGGGGTGTATAGTAACGCTACGCATATTTTTACTGTACGCGAGAACGCTGCCACTGAAATTCGAGTATTTTGGAACGTAAAATTCTGTAAGCGAGGTACACCTAAAGCTCCACGTGCCAAGGTACTGAAGCATACTTTCCGGACTCACGTCAACCTTGCTGAGAAGTTTACATTCGTTAAATGCCTCATCTCCTATAGTTACAACGCTGTCAGGCAGGTCAAGTGTGAGAAGCGACTCGCAGAGAGCAAATGCCTCTTCTTCTATCGCAAGAAGCTTATCACCTGTAAACGTGATTTTTCTAAGATTTTTTACAACGGAAAAGGCGCAGCTCTTGATGTATACAAGTCCCCTCGGGAACGTCACCTCACGAAGTCTTGCATTGCCTGAAAATGCGTTATCTCCTATCGAGGAAACCGTGTATCCGTCAAGAGTATCGGGGATAGTCAGATAACGACGCTTGCCCTTGTAGGAGAGTATTTCCGCCGTTCCGTCGTCAAGCACCTGATAGTCGTATACAGATGCGCCCTCGTCATCCTCGTTTACCCACTTTGCGTAGAGGGTAATATCCTCAATCATCTCGGTAGAGTAATATGCCGAGTAATCGAACACCTTTGTATAGGCCTTGTCGTAGTACCAGTCGTCAAATACCAGTTTTTCCCTCTCTGGCATCGGAACGGTCTGTATCGTATGCTCTCTGACGAAGACCTGAGTCGTATTCTTAAGCTCCTCGGTGGCGTGGTCATAGGTTATAGTTCCCTTCTCTTCAAGGACAAGGGCATTAACGTCAAGACAACCGAATCCAAAATACCGGTCTTCGCCCGCATCTCCGAGGTCTTTGCCTGCGGCGAGAAGCTCTGCGCGAAATACGTCATAAGTCACGTATTTGTTATAGGCTACGTAAAGCGCTGCTGCGGAGCTGACAATGGGCGCGGACATCGACGTTCCGTTTTTGTAGGTATATCCTCCGCCAATCGCTGCGGTATAGGTAGTGCCCGGGGCAACGATATCGGAGTTATCTCCGTAGTTGGAATAGCTGGCAATCTCCCAGCCGTTTTGTTCAAGAGCGCCGACGCCTATAGCATTTTTATCAGCAGCCGGATAATATAACGGCACGTCAGTTCCATTATTTCCTGCCGAAGCAACACAGATAATATCGCTGTCAACCGCAAGAGTGAGAGCGGCAGAGTATACGTTTTCGAGTCCCGAAAAGGACATGTTGATAACGTCAACGTCCTGCTCTATTGCGTAGTAAATACCAAATACAAGGTCGGAGCTGTATCTAAACTCGCCCCCCTCATCGACTTCGCACTTTATAACAAGAAGCTCAACCTCGGGCGAAAGACCTACGATGCCCACAGCATCCATCTGTGAGGCAATAATGCCCGCCACCGCCGTTCCGTGACCGTTAGTATCCTCGATTAAGCTGATATCCGAGCCGTAAACCTCTACAACCTTATCCTCCGTGGCATTATAGGACTTAAGGCTTATGATGCTGTTTCCGTTCTTGTCAAAAAACTCAGGATGATCGGTATCAATACCCGTATCAATAATAGCAACCTTTACCTTTTTTCCGTCTTCAAAGCGGCCGAGCGTACTATTCCATACGTTACCCACGTTTATGTAATTAAGGTAGGTCTGAAGATAATATCTGTCGTCATTCACTGAATAGTTGGGAGCAAGAAGAGCGTCCGACTCTTCCTCCTCTGCTTCCGCGAGGCTCACCTTATAATCAAGGGAAAACTCGGAAAGAATGGCTCTGTTTTCGCGGTCGCTGTAAACTTCGTCAACATTAACTCCCTCGGGGAGCGTCAAGGTTGCAAAGTTACCGTTTGAACTTATTCGGAGATTAGCTCCCAGTCTCTCGGCAAGCGCTGCGGCGCGTCTTTCGTTAGTTCCGTAAAGAACTATGACATCCTCGGCATACTTTCCGCGGTTTTCGATGAGCTCTTTTTGCGCTTCGTTATAAATCCGTTCAAGAGTATGTTCACGGTGAATGAACACCCCAATAGCCACAAGCATAATTACAGCAATCAGAGCCGATATCGCTACTATTTTTGATTTTGCCGAATGGAACATCTTATTCATATTTTTCCTCTCAATCAGCCGCAAAGCACTCACCTTCGGGCGATAAATCAATTACAATTACGCACCTTAACATGCTACTGTTCGCGCGGAGCGCGCGTGTGGAGATAGTATAGCACAAACTTTATGCAAAGTCAATAAAAATACATAACGAAAAAGCGTGACCAGCAGGTGGTCACGCTTTCTGTATAATAGGAGATGAAATTACTTAACTTCAACTTCTGCGCCTGCAGCCTTAAGCTGTTCAGCAATCTTTTCTGCTTCGTCCTTAGAAACGCCTTCCTTAATTGTCTTAGGAGCTGCTTCAACAAGGTCCTTAGCATCCTTAAGTCCAAGGCCGGTGATCTCACGAGCAACCTTGATAACTGCGAGCTTGTTAGCGCCTGCTGCCTTAAGAACAACGTCGAACTCGGTCTTCTCTTCAGCTGCGGGAGCTGCTGCGCCAGCTGCGCCGGGAGCTGCTGCTACTGCAACGGGAGCTGCGGATACACCGAATTCCTCTTCAAGTGCTTTTACGAGGTCAGCAAGTTCAAGAATAGTAAGACCTTTAACGAGGTCAAGAATCTGAGTAGTCTTTTCGTTCATTTTAAAATCCTCCGAAAATTTAGATAATTTAATACAATTATTAGTTCTGCAGAATTAAGCCTCTGCGGGAGCTTCGGCTGCTGCTTCTTCGCCGCCGTTTTCTTTGTCGATCTTCGCCTGAAGAACGTATGCAAAGCTGTAGAGAGAAGACATAAGGCTTCCCATCATCTTAGCAACAAGAACTTCCTTAGAAGGAGTTGCTGCAAGAGCCTCAACACCTGCTGCGTCAAGAATGCCGCCGTCAACAAAACCTGCTTTGATTTCAAAGCACTCGATCTTGTCAGCGTATTCTTTCATTATCTTCGCGGGTGCAAGAGGGTCAGTCTGGCTGGTTGCGATAGCGGTCATACCGGAGAGATACTGCTTCATATCGCCATAGCCTGCGATATCGCAAGCTCTGCCTGTGAGAGTATTCTTCATTACGGTATACTCGACGCCAGCCTTACGAAGAGCTGCACGAAGCTCGGTATCTTCAGAAACCTTGATACCTTCGTATTTAACAAGCACGCCTGCCTGAGCCGACTGGATCTTGGCAGCGAGAGTTTCTACGACTTGCTTCTTCTCTTCAAGAATCTTATTACTGGGCATTGTTCCACCTCCATAAAAATTAAAAAATCCTTTCCGATAGGCACAAATACCACCGAGAAAGGACAAACAGAAAAAATCTATTCAACTTGTCACACCTCGGCAGGAAAGCTTGCGCTTTTACCGGAACCTGCTGTCTTAGGATACCTAAAAAATTATACACCATGTTGCGTCGTTTGTCAATAGGTTTTCAAAACTTTTTTAACGGTTTTTTGCTTTTTCTTCAAAAATTCCGGCAAATAGCGGATTTTGCGGTAAATTTGAAGCAAAATCTATTGACAAAAGAGCCGCGTTGTGATAATATATTTATCGTATTGTTGATAGGGGGATGCTATGAGATTTTCAGCTACTACCGTCTACAGCCGCGAAAGACTCGCGGATTTTAACAAGTTTGTGGCACTTGAGAAAAAGTGGTTTTGGATATTTCTGTCGGTATGTACCGCGATAACGCTTTCTTCTTTTTTCCTTTTGCTCGCCCTCGGAACCTTTGATAAAACCGTTCTCTTCGGCGTTATAATCGTAGCTTTCATCGACGTTTTCTACCTCGTTGCCACATTCCTTATTCCCAAAAGGGCAGTCAAGAAGTCTCCCGCGCTTGATGCCACGGTGAGCTTCGAGTTTTATACCGATGTTTTCTCCGTCAGTGCCGAAACGAAAAACGGACGCGAGGCCTCCGAGCTCCGCTATTCCGTAATAGTCAAGGCGAGAGAAACAGCAGATGTCATTTACCTTTATATAGCAAAGCAACAGGCTTATATCCTTGATAAATCAACCCTAGAGCCAAACTCTATCGAAGATTTCAAAACGTTCTTAAAGAACAGAAACATTGATTTAAAATGATAAAACCGCAGAAATGCGTTTTTATACAAATTGCGGAGTATGCCGAAAGAGTCTGACTCAATAGTAAGCACCGTCTCGGGTGTTCTCCCCGTGTAAAAATAGAGGACGAAAAATAAGTATGAGGATTGTGGACCTTTTCACTCTTCACTATTACCTCTTACTTCAGTTTGCGGACGTGGCGGAATTGGCAGACGCGCTGGTTTCAGGTTCCAGTGAAGCAATTCATGTGGGTTCAAGTCCCGTCGTCCGCACCATGCGAGAACACCCCCGATTTTTCGGGGTGTTTTTGCATTGTATGGGGGCGGGATTTGAAGTAGGGGCGGTAGTGAATGAGAGTCCGGTGGACTCTCAGAGCCGCGAATGACCGCAGGGCGTCGAGCCCGAGAATCAAGTCCCGTCGTCCGCACCAGTCATGACCATCGGCCGTCCCGGTGGCTTGCGATAGCCCCCTTAGGGCGTAACACCGGCTCGGTGAGCCTATAGGCTCGTCGAAAAGTCTGCCAACCGCGCAGATTTCACCGGCTTACCCCTAAAGGGGTTGTTTTATTTGCCTTCTTTTGTCGGCTCAC
>JAZLAO010000103.1:0-17462 GCA_045613205.1 Eubacteriales bacterium
CGTATTTATAAATCCTTATCATTTATCTGGCCTCCGTCTGCAGGGAAAGTTCCCTGACAAGGGTATCGATTTTGGGGTTTTTGAACTTGTAGCTGGATTTATTTGCAATGAGTCTTGCGCTTATGGGAACTATCGTTTCAACAACGCTCAGGTCATTTTCCTTCAGGGTTGTTCCCGTTTCGACTATATCAACAATAACATCGGAAAGACCGAGAATCGGCGCAATTTCAATAGAGCCGTTCAGCTTTATTATATCAATATCACGTCCTAAAGAGGCGTAATATTTACTTGCAATATTTGCAAATTTTGTTGCAACCTTAAGAGTTTTTAGATTATCGTCGTAAAAATCCCGTTTTGCCGCAACAGCCATTCGGCACTTGCCTATATTCAAATCAAGAAGCTCGTATACGTCCGGCTCGTACTCAAGGAGAATGTCCTTGCCGCAAACACCGATATCGGCAGCGCCCCTCTCAACGTAAATTGACACGTCCGAGGGCTTAACCCAGAAATATCTTACCCTAGCTTCTTCATTTTCGAAGATAAGCTTTCTGTTATTTTCTTTTATAGAGGGGCAAGGATAACCCGCCCTCTCGAACATAGCGTAGACCTTTTCACCGAGTCTACCCTTTGGAAGAGCTATATTTATCATAATTATTTATCCAGTTTAATTATTTCTTTGTAACGGAGCTTTGTAGGTACGGATTTTTGCACGGATACGCTTTTACCCTCTGAAATCAGCTTGTTTTTAAGCTTGATTACCGACTCGGGAGAGCTGGTTTCGCTGCAAACAACAAGGACGTCAACGTCAGAGTCACGCGAGGGGGCGGAAAGCTCCTCGAGCATATCAAGGTAGAAAGCAAAGCCGACGGCACCCGAGGGCTTTCCCATTCTCTTCATAAGCATACCGTATTCACCGCCCGCAAGAACACCGTCGGGAATTCCGCGAAGAAAACCCCTGAAAACTATTCCGTTATAGTAGTTCACGTTATTCACAACCGAAAAATCAAGCCTTACGCGGTCGGAATATTCGGAACACGACAAAAGATTACACAAGGTTTCAAGCTCGGAATACTGCTCCATGGCGCAAAATTTTTCGCATATGGGCTCAAGGCGCAGAAGAGTCTTGTTCATATCACCGTATATACCGACAAGGGATACAATTGCCTCCGAGCACTCGTCGTCAACACCGTATTCGGAACAGAGCTTACACAGCTCATGCTTGTTCTTTTCGGCAATCAAAAGCGTCGCTTCCTTAATAAAATCAGCTCCGACGCCTGCGCCCTCTAGAATCTTAGAGAGCACACCAAGATGCGACACGTCAAGAACAAAATCGTCAGAAATAAGCGCAAGGCTCTTAGCGGCAAGCTCAATAACCTCGTACGTATCAAGAACGTCCGTGTCTCCTATACACTCAAGCCCCGCCTGCATTATTTCCTTGAATCTGTGAACCTTCGGGGATATGCGGTATACGTTCTCGTTATAATACACCTTTTGCTTACACCCAGGCTCATAGGCAGAATTCTTTATTATAGAAAGGGTTACGTCGGGCTTCAGGGCAAGAAGCCTTCCGTCAGTATCGTTAAAGGTTATGACACTGTCGCTTATGAGGTAATCCTTATTGCGCGCATAGAGGTCATACTCCTCAAACTTGCTCATTTTAAACGGGAGATATCCGTATTGCTTATACAATGAACGCAGAGAAAATGATGCTCGCTCCGCGCTGCTTAAAAGTTTACTTTCTATCAATTTCCTTTTTCCTTTTCCTTAGTTCTCTCTATTGCAAGCTCATATCCGCCGGCACCGTATTCAAGGCATCTTGAAACGCGGCTTATTGTAGCAGAGCTCATTCCCGTTTCAGCGCATACCTCAACGTAATTTTTTCCGGCCTTAAGCATTTTTGCTGCCTTAAGCCTCTGCGCAATATCGAGAATTTCCTTAATCGTGCAAACGTCCTCGAAAAAACGGTAGCACTCGTCAAGATTTTCAAGCGAAAGTATTGTTTCAAATAAAGCGTCAACGTCTTTTGTATGTAGTTTTTCCATTTCCCTCTCCTGCTTTATTACTTTATCGTGTTAAATTATATCACTTAGCTTTATAAATGTCAAGCCTTTTTTAAAAATAAAGAGCAATTGCGAAAAAAATCGGGCTTGCGGTCATAATCTGCCGAAAGCCCGATGTCACGTCTAATTAAATTAATAGCATCTTACCTTGAAAACACCGTCAATCTTCATAACGGCATCGACTATTTTGGAGTCAGCCGTGTCATTCGTTTCCACAATGGTATATGCGACCTCGCCCTTTGAACCGTTGGCAAGGTTCTCAATGTTAACCCCTGCAGAAGAGAATGCCGCGGTAATCTGGGAAAGCATATTGGGAATGTTTTTATGCATAACGGTGACTCTCGCCTTTGCCGTGTGGGGAAGAGATACCGACGGGAAATTGACGCTGTTCTTAATATTTCCAGTCTCAAGATACTCCTTGAGCTGCTTTGCCGCCATTATTGCGCAATGGTCCTCGGATTCATATGTGGACGCTCCAAGGTGGGGGATATTGATTATTCCCTTTGCACCGACAGTTTCATCCGTCGGGAAATCGGTTACGTATTTAGCCACCTTTCCCGACTCTATTGCCGCCTTTATATCAGCGCTTGCAACGAGGTCCGCTCTGGCAAGGTTGATTATTCTGACCCCTTTTTTCATCATTGCAAGACTTTTTTCACAAATCATATTTTTGGTCGTGGGAGTCGCAGGAACGTGGAGGGTTATATAGTCACAGGTTTTGAATATTTCCTCGTATCCCGCTGCCTGCTTGATGCTTGGCGCAAGGCTCCATGCAGCAGATGCCGTAATATATGGGTCGTATCCCAAAACCGTCATACCGAGGGCGTTTGCCGCGTTCGCAACCATACCGCCTATTGCTCCAAGACCGATAACGCCAAGCTTCTTTCCGAGAAGCTCGTTTCCTACGTAGACGCCCTTACCGATTTCAACGGTTTTTGCAATACCCGTCTCACCTCTCAGGTTTTCTACCCACTTTATACCTCCAACAACGTCGCGCGCCGAAAGAACCAGGGCGCAGAGCGCAAGCTCCTTTACTCCGTTGGCATTGGCACCGGGGGTATTAAATACGACAATACCCTTTTCAGTACATTTATCAACAGGTATATTATTGACACCCGCACCTGCTCTTGCAATAGCGGAGAGCGACTCGGGAAATTCTACGTCGTGAAGGGCTGCGGAGCGAACCATAATGGCATCGTATTCCTCATTGGATTCGGTAAAGCAAAACTGCTCACCGTCAAAAACGTCGGTGCCGATTTTCGCAATTTTGTTCATTAACTTTATCTTTTTCATATTATCTTCCTCTGTTAGTCCTTGGGATTGTTTTTAGCAAATTCCTTCATAAATTCAACGAGTGCAACAACACCCTCGTAGGGCATCGCATTGTAAATGGAGGCTCTCATACCGCCAACCGAACGGTGACCCTTAAGGTTCTTAAGACCGTGTGCATCTGCCTCCTTGGCAAACTTCTTATCAAGCTCAGCGTCACCGGTAACGAACGTGACGTTCATCATAGAACGGGATTCCTTGGAAACGGGAGCAATGTAATATTTCTGGCTATCAAGATAATCATAAAGAAGCTTTGCCTTCTTCATATTCATCTCTTTCATTTTTTCAAGTCCGCCGATTGAGAGAATCCACTCGTACACAAGCTTTGCAATATATATGCAATAGCACGGAGGAGTGTTATACATAGAAGAGTTCTCTGCCATAACCGAGTAATCAAGCATAGTAGGCGTTTCGGGGCAGGATTTTCCTATAAGGTCCTCGCGAACTATTACGACGGTAAGTCCTGCAGGCGCCATGTTTTTCTGTGCACCGGCATATATTACACCAAATTTAGATACGTCGACAGGCTCGCTAAGTATGCAGGAGGACATATCTGCAACGAGAGGAATATCACCGGTATCCGGAATGTAGGGGAACTTTGTTCCGTATATAGTATTATTGAAGCATATATGCACGTAATCGGCATCGGGGCTGAAATCCTTGCGCTCGGTTTTTGGAATGTAGGTGAAATTATCTTCCTTACTCGTAGCTACGAGATTTACATGACCGTATTTCTGCGCCTCCTTATAAGCCTTTCCCGAAAACTGACCCGAAACAATATAATCAGCAGAGCGATTCTTTGACATAAGGTTAAGGGGAACAGCGGCAAACTGCGTGGAAGCACCGCCCTGAAGAAAAAGAACCTTGTAATTATCAGGAATGTTCATAACACGGCGCAACAGCTTTTCTGCCTCTGTAATTATTTCCTCGTATACAGGGGATCTGTGGCTCATTTCCATGACCGACATTCCGGCATTTCCGTAAGATACAAGCTCACTTGCCGCCTTTTCGAGCACGGGAAGAGGCAACATAGAAGGGCCTGCAGAAAAATTAAATACGCGTTTCATAATAATCTCCAATCGTTTTTGTGTGAATTTTTATATAATGCTTTCTTTGGGTAATATTATATACTCCGAAAACTTGATTTTCAATACTTTTTTTGAAAAAAATATATTTTCAGCACATTCAACAAAAATGAGGTTAATATCTTACCTTTTTAGTCGACTTTTATGTATATTTTTTACACAATAGTATACCATTTTAGTAGACTATTATCTTTAAAACAGCTGCCGGCTTTTTTCGCTCATCTGTTAGTATATGCAAAAAAGGAGCGGTGAGTTCGCGCCGATGGCACTCACTCACCGCTGTTTTTTTAATTAGGAATTTTTAAGAAGAATTATTCTTCTTCAATCTCTTCGCTCTTGATTCCCGCGAGCAATTGCGCGAGAGATGCAAGCTCATCGCCATTCTTATTTACGAAATCTCTAAACTCTTCGTACGACTCTTTATATTTAACGTAATCAGAGTAAGCGCGAAGGTGAGCTGTGTCCGTAAGAGTTCCGGACGGATAGGACTTAAGCGTGTATTCCACATTTGTAAGAGCTTTGTAGAACTCTGCAAGCTTTTGCGTATACACGGTCTTTCTTCTAATGTAATTCTCTACCGATTTTACATTGGAAGTGATATCATCCTTTTCGGCAGCGGCACGCATACCGGTAACGTCTCCGACTTCATCGGGAACGTACTCGGAGGGCTCCCAGTCATTCATACGAGTGAAGGTATATGCAACAGGTGTAGTGTCTTTTTCATCTTTTACGATTTCAAAAACAACTGCAGCCTCAAATGCAATAACTTGATTTCCCTCTATTACGAGTTTATTGACATTGTCGCGTGAATACTCCGCCTTATTGTTTTCAATGGAAGAAAGAACCGTAGTGGTTGCAGGAACTACCTTGAACAAATAGTCAAGACGCTTACTTACGATAGTTGCTCTTAAAGTGTAAGTTTCTCCGGCTTCGTTTTTAGCCGTCATATACGCAACTCTGCTTGTGTCATCAAGCTCTATGTCATTAACCGTAGTATGAGCTACCCAAGCAACGTTACCGAGCGTTACAAACGTAAACTCATCCTGAACAACAACGGTAGTTCTGTCATTTGTGAAAAGTAAACCGCGCTGTGCGTAGGAAACGTCGGTTTTTCCCTTGTAGTTGCGATAAACGTCCGTGTTGTTTATTATTGCATATGAACCGTGCTCATTGCTTCCTGTAGCAATAATTTGTCCGCCTGCGGCACTCTGCTGACCGTAAATGACCACAGAGTCTCCGTTAGACATAAGAACGTTCTGACCTTCTGCAGAATTTCTGTAGAACTTATATTTGGTCGACGGATTATCAATTCCGGCAATATAGGGATTTTCACCGCCGAGATCAACTATCCACTTGATTCCCTTGTTATGATAAATGAAGTTGCCGGAGTCAAGCTGACCGCCTGTTACGTCATTTCTGCCCGCCATAATACCTGTATAAATAGCGCCGCTGTTCCAATCGGATCTTGAAACAAAGCCGTCTATCTTTTCCATGTAATAATCAAGAGCAAGCTCGGGAGTCTCGGTGATTCCGTTCACAGGATAGTAAAGGATATCGTAAATAGTTACGGGTCTGCCCTTTGAAAGCTGATCCTGACGGACTGCAAGAAGCACTTCGTCTCCGAAATATCCGCCTACGAAATAGAACATATCGGTATTGAGTGTAACACCGCCAATAGAATCGTGATAGTTCCATATCTCACCGTCTGAGCTTTCGATGTGAATAGCGTAATAGCAGGTTTTATCCATGCTCCAGGAGTGCATAAATCCGTAATCCTTGCCTGCTGCGCTTTCAAGCGCCATAGCCATGCGGAAAAAGCTGGATGTCGCAGTTTCCCAAGCTGTAGGAGATTCAATGTAGGAACCGTCCTTAGCATAAATATCAAGACCGTAAGTGGCAAGAGTCTCAGTGTTGTTGCCGAGAAGATACATTGTTTCGCTATACGCATCTTCCGGTGCGCCTTCAGAACCAACGTAATCGAGGATTGCAAGCGCGCCTATAATCATACCGGAGGTGCCTATTGCATTAATGCTGTCAAGGCTGGTGTTATAAACGCTGAGGTCGGAAGAAGCTCTTCCGTGCTCACAAGCTTTTCCGGAAGAAGATACGTAACCGTCATGAACGCCAAGCTCATAAATTGCTTTTGCAAGAACGTCGGTATCTTTTCCGAGATTCTTATATTCGTTATAAAGCCAGTCGTACGCTATCGAATAAGCTGAGGTAATCTGTGCCATATGCGAAGCATATGCAGGTCCCCAGTGTGTAAATGCCGCAAGAGCTGCCGAAAGGTCGTAGGCAAGCTTTGCATAGTCGGAGTTTCCGGTCATCTGGTACGCAAATGCAAGCTCGGGAAGAAGATTTGCAATCTCTAGTGTTTCTGCCATCACACCGTTTGCGCCATATCCGTCACCGGAGTTTTCAGGCTGCGCGGGAGCTTCACCCTTCAAGCCTGCGTAATCCGAACCGGATACCTCTGCATACTCGGAGTATATCTTGTTTGCTTTGTCAACGATAATTTGTATGTAAGACTTAAGCGCCTTATCATATCCCTCAGAGCCCTCGGTAAGCTTATACTTGTCGGCAAGGGTCTTGAAGGTAGCTGCATCTGCTATAATATAAGGATGCGTAAAATTGTTTGTATTTGACTCAACGTCGCCGTAAATCTTCTCACCGTTAGCAATATGGCTTTCTTCTTTTCCATTGGTAGCACCGATGTCAAAAACGAATTTCTTCATTATATTCAACATCGTATCAATGTTTTCGGTTCTGTTTACGATAGGAGCATTATCATCAAGATTATCGGGAGTCATATCCTCGTAAAGAATTATGAGACCCATGTCGTCGTAAACCGTAAGCCAACCGGGGAAAAGAACCGATATATCGGCAAGAGATATAACGAGATACTTTTCGCCAGCCGAATTTTCAGCAAATCCGGGAGCTACGCTAAGGTCGATTTCTTTTCCGTCAACCGTCGCCTTGGCACTTCCTATTCTTATATAGGTAGTACTCTGTCCCGTTGTGATGTCAAGCGACATATTATCGGGGTGAGTATACGACGGGAATCCGATATAATCGAGAAGAAGCTGCATCGGAACAAGGATATCGTCTCCCTGCTTTATGGGAGCACCGTATTTTCCGCTGTAGGTTTCTTCTGAATTATTGATGAGAGGATATCTCGCATTTTTAATAAGAGCATAGTCAACTCCGACCTTCATAGCGAGTGATTCCTCGAGAAGCTGGTCCTTAGACTTAACGTGAGAGCCCTCTTTTATATCAACAACCTTTGGCGCGTTCTGGTCGACAAGCTTTCCGTATTCCGTGGAGTCTATCTCGAGGATATTTCTCACACCGTGATAAACCTTGAAATTGTCGATACAGTAACTCATTCCCATACTCTCGGAAAGGGTTATATTAGCTCTTTCAGCAAGCTTGGGAATTCCGAAGTCAAGTGTGAACATACCAAGGTCACCGCTTTCATTGTACGGCATAGTCAATACTTTTTCCTTGTCATATCCTTTGCCAAGGCCGTGTCCCGTTTTTACAGTACACTTCATATCGTCCGAAAGCCAGTCAAAAATGAAGGCTATATTTACCCACTCGTTACCGAGAACGCCCATATTATAGCTTCCGCCCGTAACACCGCTAAAAGCAACAAGCTCTCCTAAACCATTTATATCGAGCATCTTTACCTTGTTTTGCTTAACAGTTGTCGTCATGGAAAGAATATTTCCAACATTAGCAATGTCGTCTGCTTTAATGGAGAATTCAATTACCGTGCCGGGAATCTTATCACGCGAAGCGAGAGTTACTGCATCGGAGCGGAACTCTACTCTCGCGTATGATGCACCGTTTCCGGCTACCTCGAATCTTGCAAAATAGTTATAGTTTCCAAGGACGTCCTCCTCGTAATCTACGCCTATTTTGTTAGTTCCTTTGCTGTTCTTGGTAAAGCCATTGTTGTAGTCCCAACCGTCGCTAAAGCTTCTGTTGGTAAATACAAGAAGGTTGTCAAGACTGTCTTGATCGCCAACACCGGAGCTTCCGGCATCCTCCGCGAAGGAGAATACCGAAAACGTCGTCGCAAGGAAGGAAAGAACAAGAAGAGCTGAAAGTATCTTTATAAATTTGTTTTTCATAATTAATATTTTCCTCCCTTATTTATTCATCATGCTCTGAATTATAGCAAGAATAGTTGCTGAAATCGAGTGTGTTCTGAGCGAGCAAACTACGTCATTCGCCTCAGAAATCTCGCTGTTAACAGGAGCAATATCCGCGTTGTAAGCAGAAAGCGCCTCGCTGTAGGTCTTAAGAGCCTCAGTCACACCTTCTACTTCCTCAGAAATGCCGTCAATGCAGCTCATGCAATTTACGAGTGCGCGGAATTTCTGCGCCTGGCGTCTTGCGGACCTGAGATTCGCAACGTAACCTATGAACATTGCGCTGCTGTTTTCCCATTCTTTTATCATTTCCTGATACTTTGTAAAGGTTTCAACCGCTGCGCGCACTTCGTCGGAATCAACGTTCATGCTGTAGTAATACTCGTTAATTGCTTCGTCGTAAAGCGGCTTGAGCTCCTTATAGGTCACGTAAGTCTTCATCTTCTCAACCGTAGCAATGAAGGCCTCGGTGTTAGCTACCAGCACCGCCTCGTAGTCTTCCATATAAATTGAAAGCTCATTTTTGCAAACTGCAATGGTTGCGAGATATCTCGCGCCTTCCTCATCTGAAAGGTCAACGTTGTTCTCAAAAATGAAGTTTTCAAGGAAAGTGCATATACCTGCCTTCTCTATATAAGATGAAGTTTCGTTGTATCTTTCAAGCTTTTCTTTGATTATGCCGTAATGCTCAGTCTTGAGTATCTCGGAGAATCTCGCATCAAGAACGCGGAAAATCTCAACTGCTTTTGAAATTCCGGGGAATTCTTCCTCGTTTTCGTTGTAAGCCTCTGCCTTTATCAAACCGCGAATGATAGAGAGATAGGTTTCTACGTAATCGTAGTTCTGCTCAGCCTGTGCAACCAGCTCTGCATAATAAGCCTCTGCACTCTCAAACGTGCTCTCCTCTGCCGCAACAGTCTTAATAAATCCAACACAATCAATTATCTTCTGAGAGTTCTCAGCATTATTGTGGATACTCATACGCGCAAGGATGTATACGGAACAGTAGCTATTAAAGGTCACTTTTCCGGCAGCTTCTTTTTCAAGAATTTCAATAACGGATGCGTCGCTCTCAATACTCTTCGCAAATTTAGCGCAAGCAGGGTCGCTCTCTGCAATTGCCATATTTTCAGGCTTATCGAGCTCGCAAAGGTCGAAATAAGTCTTAAAGAGATTATAATGCTTGGTAATTGAAGCTACCGTTGTTGCTCTATGGAATCTTCCGAGATGGTCTATCGCAATCAAAAGATTCGAAAGCCATATGTTTTTCTCGCCAACCTCTATAATCTCTTTGCTTATAGCAAGAAGAGTTTCGTCGGTTTGGTCGAGGACCTGACGGTTAAGCTCTATTTGTGATTTAATTCTCGCTACCGTTTCCTCGTTTGCCGAGATATCATCCGTGGTCATTTTTTCTATGTCAAGCTTAGCCGCAAGCTCTATGATAGCCGAGAGAGCCTCCTCGCTGCCCTCTTTCTTAAGGAGAGTCGGATCAAAATCCTTAAACTTCGCCTTAAGCTCATCGGATTGAGGACCTACGAGATCCACAAGGCTCAAAGCTATGTAGTATGCTCTTGCGCGGGCAACCTTTGACAAGGTTGTGTCGAACATAGCAGTAACACTGTTGTTAAACTGCTCTTCCGTAGTCATAATCTTTCCAAGAGTACGGTAAGCTGTTCCGCTGTAAATCTTAATGTTGTCGTAGCAGTTCACAGAAACGTCTGCGCCGGTCTCCATATCGCAAACCACACGAAGACCCTTGAATCTGTCGGTTCCCTTCATCTGCTTGGTGCCGAGAGACACGTAGTCTACAAACATTTCAACAGTCTGTGCATCACAGTCAACCACCGCCATAACGTGTGTCCACTGACCGGGAACCACCTTTATGAGAGGATCACCCTCTTTGTATTTGGTAAATTCCTGCTTAAGCGCACCGTCTTTGAACTCGAAGAGATACTGGATAACGTTATTCTCATATATATTGAAGGATAGTTCGCCCGGTGACATAAGGTCCATCTCTATGACTATTCCGTCGGGAAGGTCTTTTATGGTAACGGCACGGAAGCAGTTAGAATCCGACGCGTGACGGGTCATCTGAGCATATTTATTTGTTCCGTCACTTACAAGAACGTGAGTCGGACTACCCGTTCCGCTAACTGTGCCGGTAAAGCCACCTGAGGTTTCGTGATCGTAGTCGTAAAGAACAGGATACGACTGCTCCTCAACCTTGGATTTGGTTTCAAGGAATGCTATCTGCTCTTTAGTTTTCTGTTCAATATCCGAAATGATAGTATTAAAGTTTTCTTCAATGACTCCAAGGACGCTGCCAGTACTGAGATTGAGAGGATTCACATAGCTTACAACTTCGGCAAGCGCCTTCGCTATAGCGCTTGAATCTTCCGAAAGCTTCACAGCTTCCATTTTTGAAAGGATTTCAACAACGTCACCGTCGGTTTTTTCTCCGCTGTAAGAAACTGCTTCAAGTCCGTCGAGTCCAAATTCGCTCTCATAAAGCTCTATGAAGTCTTTAGGGAACTTGTCAAGCACGAATGTTCCGCCTCTGTACGCAATTTCACGCGCCTTCGTCTCTTCGTCAAGGTCTTTAATTTCTTCAGTAAATTTAATAATGAATTCTTCGAATGCAAACTTCATAGCAGCAAAAGCTATTTTTGAATCGTTTGTATCCGTAAGACCGTATCCATCTACGTAACCTCTTATGGTGTCAGCAGCCAGATTCTCGTGAATAAGTGAGAATTCACCGGCATCCGGAAGCTCCCAGAAAGCGTCTATCGCTTCTTCCGCCATAACGAGCTGGCTTATCTCAGCAAGTTCGCAAATAGTCTGATATCTGCTCTTTTCAACAGCTCCGAGAATCTTTGTATTTACGGGACAGCCCTCAATAAAAGCATGAAGCAGGTTTACGAGAGGCTCAAATGCCTCAGCCTTAGCAGATGCTACTTTTCTATAGTTACTTACGAAAGCTTCGCAGGAATCATAGTAAAGCTCATGGATTGCCTTGGAGTAAGGATATTCCTTAATGAATTCTTCAAGTTTTTTAAGAGTTGCTTTCTTATCATCAATGCTGTCGTTTTCGAAGGAATCCTTGATTTCGTTTTCAAACCTTGTCTTGACTTCGCCAAGTTCATTAAGTGTTTCTCCGAGAGCCTCGACACCGAAATAAATCGGCTTCGGAGCATAATCGGGTCCTTCAACACCCGCTTTGCCAAAGAGAATGTTGTAAGCAACAGCAAAATGCCCGTTAACTCCGCCTTCTTCCTTAGCCATCTCAAGCGCGAGATTTACACGCGCAAGGTAGCCGCTGAAATCCGCAGGTATTTTATGTTCAGCCGCGTCGCATTTTTCTTCAAGCTTGTCAGCGCTGTCGCTGAAATTAATGCCGGCAAGCATTTCACATTCAGCCTTATAAGCGCCGATAACCTTTTCGGAGAAAGGAACGGCGGTTACGTATTTTTGAACCTCATGAAGAGCTTCAACAAGCAGATTTGGGTCTGCGAAAGAATCTATGTAGGAAAGTATTTCTGCTTCAATCTCTCCGTAAACTCTTTCGTATCCGCTCTTTACTGCTTCAAAGGATTTAGCAATCATACGCTCCGTAGTCATAAATTCGGAGCTGTTATATTTTGTAAAGACAGTCTTAAACGCAGCCATTTTGTCTGCACGAGTGTCTGCATTATCAAAAATTTCAATCTCAGCAAGGAATTTTTCACTTTCAGTGCGGTAAGGGTCTTTTTCAAGCTCTTGCACATGGCTGACAGTTTTTTCTCTTTCTTCCTCGAGAGTCTTGTTCACACCGTCTATGATTATAGAATTATTGAGTTCATCTGCATACGCAATATATCCTTCAATAATTTCTACGCATTCCTCTGAATTCGCTTTTTCAAGCTCGCCAGGCAAAACGCTGTCGATGCGGGCAGCAATTTTACGGTATGCACCGTCGCAGGCGCTCACGTAGTCAGTGTATGCTTCATCGGTAACGTCGACATATCCCTTCTCGCACTCTGCAAGCTTTTTGCCGTTTTCAAGCATGCTATCCAAGGTTGCGTCTTCTTTACATATTTCTTCAATTAACGCAGAAGCGTAAATATATACGTTACTCAAGGTAAGCTCTTGCTTTTTGTTCTCGTCGGTCACAAATTCAGCAACAAGCTTGTTATATCTGACAACAGAAGCCTTAAGGACAGGGGCTTCTGCAAAATACGCTTTTACTCCCGCAAGAGCCTCTTCCTTCTTATCAGCCTCGGCAGCACTTACAGCTTCAAGAAGAGCCGTTGCCAACTTCTGACGTGTTTCGTTGTATTTATCAACGAAATCACTGTTTGACACCGTGTTGATTCCGTTGCCCTCTATGTACGCGCCGAGCTTCACAAGAGCGGTCTTCGCATTTTCGAGAGCAGCAGCCTTTTTATCAGCTTCCGCTGCGGTTTCGTACTCTGCGTAAGCCGAATCAATCTTGCCAAGCAAAGAAACGAGAACTTCGCTAACCGAGGTTATTACCTTCTCCGTTTCCTCGTATTCGGGAAGCTTTTCAAGGTCAATCACGTCAATTATTGCCTTCGCTCTGCCTATCATATTGAAAAGGAGCTCGGCATACATATCGGTTACTTCCTCGCAGAGAGGAGTTTCTTTTATAAACGCAAGAAAAGCATTAAGTATACTCAACTCTTCGGATATAGTCTCAGCCGCATAATATTTATCAACGTATTCATCTTTAACGTAGCTTACGCAAACGCTTACGTATCTTTCTATCGCGGACGCATAAGCTTCAGCGGTAGGATCAAGCACGCCGTCCGAAACGAAGCCGTAGAGAACCGGGATAAGAGCATCCTTTTCCTCTTTGGTGATTTCAGGAAGTTCTGCGCTGTCGAGCTTTTCCGTGAATGCTGTAAAATCGCTCTTGTATGTAATAGCTTCGGGAACGCTTGCCTCAATAGGCTTCAATCCCGCAACCGAAGAGTCGGCATTACGGTATCCGTTGATGAAGTCCGCGCGGTATTCGTTAAAGAGTCTTACAACCTTTTCGGAAATCTGAGTACCCTCGGCTTCTTCGGTGCCGTTGAGGTAATCGCGGAAATCAGCGATTGCTGCTATTTTTTCGTCAACGCTCTCGCATCCGTCAACCGCAGCCTTGAGCTTCCGGATGAGAAGCTCGCCAAGGTCGTTATAGTTGATTAAGAAAGCAGCAAACTCATCGGAGGTGGGATTAACCGGAGCAGCGATAAGAGAATTGTAAACGTCTGCAAGAGCCGTCTTCAGCTCCTCAAAGGAAGAATCCTCTCCAACGTTTTTAAGCATCTCCGTCACAGTGTTTATATCACCGGGGTAAACGGAGGAAACGGGAGCTTTGAATTCCTCTCTTTTAACGGTTTCGAGATAATCAAGGACCGCCTTGCGAGCCTCGCGCACCTCATAATAGGTCGCCGTTCCTGCAAACTTCTTGTCACTCAGTCCGTAAAGATAAGCTGTGATATCTCCGGCAAATGCAAGAGTCACATCGTTGAGTTCTTCCTCAAACTTCAGGTAACTGTATGTTTTTTCCTCGTCAGCGGTGTATTTAAGCTTCTGCTCCGCTCTGGTACACGTACCGGGACACATAATTTCGTCGGTTATACCGTTATAGTATTCCTCAGGTGTAAAATCACGGTATCTGCCGCACCTCTCACACTCGAATCCTTCGGAATACACAACCTCCTCGGATTCTCCGCGAATAACAGGCGCCACCGCAATATGTGCGTGAACGTCGGCAATAGCCGCAGCTATAGCCTGCTTTTTCTCTAAGGTGTCGCACTCTTTAACTTCGACCTTTTCGTAGATGTAATGCGTAACCTTAAACGTCATCTGGTTATAAGATTCTTTTACCTCGTCATATCCTTCTTCCTCGGGATTAACGGTCAAAAGATACTCATAAAGCTTCTTGAGCGGTTCAGCCTTCGCTTTTGCGATGTCGCTGTCAGCAGCAGCTATGGCTTCGTTAAGAAGCAGCTTAGCCTCGGCAACCGAACCTGTGTAGGAAGCTTCGGCAATAGCAACGGTAGCGACGGCAGAGACCATCAAAGCAACCAGAAGCAATGCCATAAGAATTTTTTTCAGGTTTTTCATGCTTTTCTCCTTGAAATAATATTCAATAAATTTTAGGTAACACAATTATATCACACATATATATAAGTTTCAACAGTTTTTTCAAAGTTTAGGTATTTTGACTATTTTTTTCTCCGTTTTTCACAAAAAAAGCAGGTTTTAAATGATTCTCTAGAAATTTTCTCCATTTTTTTCTCCCTTTTGTACAAAAACAAGGGGCAAAGATTTGCACACTTTGCCCCCAAATTTTATTTTTGAAAAAATTGCTCACCGCAACCGTATTTTTCATAAACGAAATCTATATCCTTATCGCCTCTGCCCGAGAGAGAAACAAGAATAGAGCCGGATTTGTTCTGCTTTGCGTAGCGCATCGCAAATGCCACGGCATGCGAGCTTTCTATCGCGGGGATTATTCCCTCGTACCTTGAAAGGTAGAAGAAAGCCTCCATCGCCTCCTCATCGCTTACAACGTCGTATATAACCCTGCCCTTGTCACGCAAAAAAGCGTGCTCCGGACCGACACCCGGATAGTCAAGACCGCTTGCGATAGAATATACCGGAAGCGCTTCTCCGTCCTCGTCCTGCAAAAGATAGCTGTCAAAGCCGTGAAGTCTGCCTTTCGTTCCGTATTTCATAGTTGCAGCGTGGTCGCCTACCGCAGAGCCTCTGCCAAGGGGCTCGATTCCGTATATTTCAACCGGGTCCTGAAGAAACGGTGTGAACATGCCTATGGAATTTGAACCGCCGCCAACACAAGCGCATATCGCGTCAGGCAGCATACCCGTCATTTCTCTGAATTGGTCTCTGGCCTCATAGCCTATTACCGCCTGAAAATCCCTTACCATCTTCGGAAATGGGTGCGGGCCGAGCGCTGAGCCTATACAGTATATTGCGCTGTCATATTCATTAAGATAAGCCTCGAAAGCCGCGTCAACAGCTTCCTTGAGCGTTTTAAGGCCCGCTGTGACCGGAATTACGTTTGCTCCAAGCATTTTCATGCGTATTACGTTAGGGTGCTGCTTAGCTATATCAACCTCACCCATGTAAATATCGCATTCAAGTCCGAAGTATGCGGCAGCCGTAGCAAGCGCAACTCCGTGCTGCCCCGCGCCCGTCTCCGCAATAAGCTTCTTCTTGCCCATGAACTTAGCGAGAAGTCCCTCGCCCATGCAATGATTGAGCTTATGCGCTCCGGTGTGGTTAAGATCCTCTCTCTTGAGATATATCTGACAGTTGCCGAAGAGTCTTGAAAGACGCTCGCAATGATAAACGGGAGTAGGTCTGCCCTGGAACTCCTTTCTGATCCTGCGAAGCTCGTTTATAAACTGTGCCGAATGGCAGATGGCCTCGTACGCGTCATCTGCCTCCTTGAAGGCAGGCACAAGCTCGTGAGGAAGATACGCTCCTCCGAATTCGCCAAAATATCCGTCGCTCGACGGGAATTCCTTAAGATAATTTTCAAATTCTCTATACTTATTCATTTTGATTTCTCCTTAATCCTCATTGATATGTTAAACGGTATATCCGCTATCCCGGCACCGTCATTATTTACATAACCGATGTCAAATTTTAAGACGTTTTCGGCGCGAGCGGCATCGTCTGCCGGGTGTTATCATACGTCCCTCCGGAATAGTTGATTTATGGAATCAAGCACACAAAAGCTCAAAAAATCGGGTACGTCCCCGCTTTTTCGTTACTTTCCGAGTGAATAAAAAAGCCCGAGCGCGGTTATGAACCGTGCTCGGGGCGAAATACAAAATCATCCGCGGTGCCACCCGTATTCAAAGCAAGAGCCTTCTTTCGCGTACTTCATACGCTTGCGATATAACGGTCGCGCCCGTCGAAGCCTACACAGCAAACGCCTTCGGTCCGCCCTCGAAAGTCCATTCACGAAGCATATCTGCACCGCGATCACACCCTCCGCGGCTCTCTGTTGCAGTAACGGATCGCTACTACTCTTTCTCAAAGGTTATTATAGTGACATTATACTCGTCAAAGTACCGTTTGTCAAGTAGAAAATGCGTTTTTTACAAATTTATTTACAATTCCGAACAGAAGCGTTATCTCTTCCAATATTTTCTGTCAAGAGAGCGGTACATTATAGCCTCGGCAATATGCTCGGGACGTATCTCCTCCGACTCGTCAAGATCGGCAATTGTGCGGGCCACCCTAAGAACTCTGTCGTGTCCTCTCGCGGAAAGTCCGAGTGACTCAAAGGCATCGCGCATAAGCTTTGACGCCTCCTCGTTGGGTACGCAATACTTATGCAAGAGATCAACGGGCATATTAGAGTTAAGTACGTCAGTCCTGTCTCCGTTTCTTCTGAGGCGCTCCTCGGCAAACCGTCTTGCCTTATTAACCCTTTCACGTATCTTGGTCGACGGCTCTCCCGCCTCCGTCCTTCCCGATATCTCATCATACGATACCGAGGGAAGCTCTATCTCTATATCTATTCTATCAAGCAGCGGTCCGCTTACGCGCTCAAGATACTTCTTTTGTGACGCGGGGGTGCAGGTGCATTGCTTCTTCGGATCTCCGAAATATCCGCACTTGCAGGGGTTCATCGCGCAAACGAGCATAAACGTCGCGGGATAGGTGACCGACGCGACCGCTCTCGTTACCGTAACTACGCCGTCCTCTAGAGGCTGACGGAGAGACTCGCTTACAGTCTTAGGAAACTCGGGAAGCTCGTCGAGGAAAAGAACTCCGTTATGCGCCATTGATATCTCGCCCGGCTT
>JAZLAO010000104.1:0-3007 GCA_045613205.1 Eubacteriales bacterium
TTTGACGATAGGGGAGAGTTAGCTATCGGAAAACGTGCTGATATAGTGCTTCTCGATGAAGAACTCAATGTTCAAAAGGTTATACTCAAAGGCGCAGCCGTGTAAAATTATTTCTGAAATAAGCAAATATGAAGTTATAACTGTGGAGGGAAAATGGAAGCAAGTCATTGGAATGGTAAAAAATGGTACGCTTATGGAACAAGCATAACGTCGGTAAAACGGGGAAAATACGTTCCGTATCTTGAAAGTTTTTCGGGCATGGAGGTTAAAAATCTTGGAATCCCGGGCGGCGGTATAACTAATCTCGGGGGGTGTTCAAGTGGTCAGGTGAAGGCGGCGATTATGACGCTTGAGGACGGAAAGGCAGAAGCCGACCTTATCACTTTTGAAGTTGGTGCAAACGAGGGTGGTCCTCTTGGTGATAAGTATGATCTAGGCGACGATACCTTTTCGGGTTGCCTTAATCAATGCATTCGCTACCTTCAAGCAAATACCAATGCGCAAATCGTAGTTTTTGCTTCGGTTGCAACAACTGCCGAACCGTCGGAATACAAGCAATACCACGAGAGAGTAGAAAAAATCCGCGAGGTTTGCGCTCTCAACCGCGTCTATTTTCTTGGCTCGCAGAGCGGACTCGGATACGCCAGAATCTCTAATGATAAAACCTACACTATAGACAATATTCACCAAACCGACCTTGGCGGATATAACTACGCGCGCTTTATCTGGGCAGGACTTAAAAACATTCCGCTTTGGTATACCGAAATTCCCGAAGAAGACAGACGTCTTCCGTAAGTAAAACGTCGTTTTGTAAAAGTTTACCGCAAGGGTAGGGCAACAGGAATTTGCTGTGCGGGGTTAATAAGTGCAGAGCGTTCCTCGAATACAGAGGTGGGGGTAAGTTCTCCGCACGACGCAATATACCGCAAAATCCGAGTGCCTCGAGGGTGAATAAGTGCTTGCGGTATGCGAACAGCGCCTTTGGCGCGTTCGTTCCTAAAGGAATGCCATAAAAATAAGGTCTACGCTGTGGTAGACCTTATTTTTATGGCACCCGCAACAGGAATCGAACCTGTAACTACCCCTTAGGAGTTTTTATAGGTGTTCGTTTCTATCTGCGTGTGGGTGATTTTCTTTCAAAATGAGCGTGAAATCCAAGAAAATTGTAGATTTTACGCTTGGCAGGTTGTGTGTTTGGTAGTGGCTTTTGTGGTGCTTTGTAATGTACGGGTGCACAAGGGGTGGACAAAGTCAAATTACGAACTCGGCTACAATGGCGGCGTGATCGCTGCCAGCTTGTATAGCTTCGTTATACAAATACTCGCAACTTGTTATCGCAAAATCGTTGTTTGAAAATAAGAAATCATACCGAACCGCACCTTTTCGTTTAACATTATGAGATACTGTGATGGGTTTTCCTTCCTCACAATCAACAATGTTTTTGTGTTTAACAAACGTGTCGCACAAGCACTTGGATTTTACTTCGTGGAAAAATGTTTGTGCACCTTTTCCGTTATCAAAGAATATCATTTTGTCGATATCGTAAGAATCTATTCGCGGTTCGTTAGCATCAATTCCGATAATATCGGGGGAATATGTATCTATAAACTCCGTAAATGAATCGTATTGAACAGATTTTGCCTTGTAATAGCTACAACCCGTGATAGAATGAAGTGCCAAAAATTTCAGTTCTTTGCCACCCATATCAACTGTTGCATATAGGGTTCTATCGGGGAACACATTTCGCTCTATTACGCCCATTTCTTTTACCGATATGTTTTTGCTTAAAATTATCATAACGCCCAATTTTCTTGCGTCAGAGTCAAATTTACTTGGCGTACGAAAATTTAGAGAGTAAAGAATGGTGTTGTCTTGATATTTTGATTTTATGTACTCGTATACGTGAGGTTTGACCTCTTGCAGCAGGACACAATAGCTGTCGTGTAAAAGAGAGAACAAGAAATCAAGTTTACTTTCATGATTTCCCATATAACTAATATTCCAATTCACCACTTTAATTTTATTATCCATAATTCCACCTCTGCGATTTGTAAAATTGTCTGTATAAATTATACCATAGAACTGTGAATAAATCAATCACTTTTATTGGACACAGATTCCCGAAAATACAATTTTAGGGAACATGATAAGGAGAGGGGTCAAATTGCCATCACTTTGACAATTTAACCCCTCTCCGAGAGCTTAGCAAAGTGGGATACCCACCTTGCGAGACTGAAAAAAGGCAGTCGAAATCGACTGCCCAATCATTATTTTAAATCTTCGGCTTTAAAGGTAGTATAGCCCTCGTAGTAGTAGCTGTGGTCAATTCCTTTCATAAATACCTGTCGGTCGTTTACCTTATCTGTCAAAGCATTTTTTAAGAGGTGCTTGATTTCAATATCTTTGATAGGACTTCTTTCCATAGCAAGAAGATAATCCTCCTTATCCACAAGACTCCAGTCCACAACCATTCCAATTTCGCTTTTTAGTATATGGTCAAGCCAAATGCGAGTCGAACGACCGTTTCCCTCTCTAAAAGGGTGAGCTACGTTCATTTCAACATATTTTTCAACGATTTCATCGAACGTGCTCTGAGGCATCTTTTCGATATTTTCGAGCGCGGTATGGAGATACATAATTGGAGCAAATCTAAAATTCCCCTTTGCTATATTCACCGTCCGTATATGACCAGCAAAGTCGTATATATCAGAAAAAAGGAAAGAGTGTATTTTAGAAAGAGCATCAAACGTTCCCGGGGTAAGAGAAGAAAGGAAATTGGTTTCGAAAAGTTCTATTGCGCGTGTTTTACTTATTCTTTCTTCCTCACGGGAAAGCTCCGCAGAATCGGTTATTCTTAATTTGTTTTCAAGCGCCATATTTTCTCCTTTCTCAAGTACATATACCTACTGATATTATATCACAAAACTGTACTTTTTTCAAGCGAAAATGGCGGAATATAAAAACATTTAAAAAGTGGCACCCGCAACAGGAATCGAACCTGTAACTA
>JAZLAO010000105.1:0-10433 GCA_045613205.1 Eubacteriales bacterium
TGAATAGTTTTTGCAGGCGGGGCAGCCGCACTCCTCGGCAATCGGACGGGGGTCCTCGGCATATTTTTCGTTAAGAAGAATCATTTTGCCGCGCCAGGTAAAGATAGTTCCGTGACGCGCGTTTCTGCTCGGCATTACGCAGTCAAAGAAATCGACTCCGCGCCAAACCGCTTCAACTATATTCTGCGGTGTTCCGACACCCATAAGGTATCTCGGCTTGTCGGCAGGCATATAGGGCTCGACGGTTTCGATTATGTGATACATAACGTCGGCTTCCTCACCTACTGCAAGTCCGCCTATCGCGTAGCCGTCACACTCCACCTTTGTTATCTCTTTCATATTTTCGATACGCAAATCCTCATACGTTCCGCCCTGGTTTATGCCGAAAAGCATTTGATTCGGGTTTACTGTTCCCTCCTCGGAATTGAGCCTATCGAGCTCGGCACGGCATCTTTTAAGCCAGCGGACAGTGCGCTCTTGGGATTCTTTAACGTACTTATAGGGCGCGGGGTTTTCGACGCACTCGTCAAAAGCCATAGCGATAGTCGAGCCGAGATGCGACTGAATACGCATTGATTCCTCTGGGCCCATAAATATCCTTTTTCCGTCAAAATGGGAATTGAAGGCAACGCCCTCCTCGGTTATCTTGCGGAGCTTTGCAAGTGAGAAAACCTGGAATCCGCCCGAATCGGTGAGGACAGGTCTTTCCCAATTGAAAAACTTGTGGAGTCCGCCCATGCGGTATATTAAGTCGTCGCCCGGACGAATATGCAAATGATAGGTATTTGAAAGCTCGACCTGGCAGCCTACGTCAATAAGGTCCTTCGTTGAAATTCCGCCCTTTATTGCCGCGCTTGTTCCGACGTTCATAAATACGGGGGTTTCAATAGTTCCGTGGACGGTTTCAAAGCGGCCTCGCCTTGCTTTACCCTCTTTTTTTATCAGTGTAAATTTTCCCATTATATCTCCAAAAATTACTTAATTCTTTCAAACTGTCTGTCAAGCTCGGTTTTCGTAAGCCTATATGCAATAGGTCTTCCGTGTGGACAAACGGTGATATCGGGGAGCAAAAGAACCTTTCCGACAAGCCACTCGATAATCGACCTGTCGTACATTCTGCCGCCCTTTATTGCCGCTTTACAAGCAATTTGATAGAGCGCCTTTTCCCGTCTTATGCTTTCGGTAACCGCGGGATTTCCGCGTCCTTCGGCTATCTCGTCCGCCATTTTTATAAACAGACTCTCAGCATCAGCGGCACTTATCGCATCGGGTATAGCCACAATGTCAGCCGCCTTGCCGTTTACCGAATACTCAAATCCTACGGCAGAAAGCTCCTCAGAAAACTCGCTTATCGCTGAAATTTCGTCGGGGGTAAGTATAACCGTGATAGGAAGCAGGAGCGACTGCGAAGCAACTCTGCCGTCCTTTTCGCGAGTTTTCTTAAGGTCCTCGAAAATTACCCTTTCGTGAGCCGCGTGCTTGTCTATCAAAAGAAGCGCACCGTCATACTCAACTATAACGTAGCAGTCGAAAGCCTCACCGATAATCTTATGCGCGGGAATTTCGGGGAGAGCGTTTTTCTCTGCGGTGGCTTCGGGCGTCTTATTTTCTTTTTCAAAAGCCGGAGAGCCTTTGTAAGCTTCCTCTTTTTTCTCGGGGATTTTAACTTCGCTGTAACGACGGAGAAGCTCTATAGAATCCTTGGGAGTCATGACGGGCGATGCCACGGGCTTATGGAACTCCACCTTGCCCCCACCGCTCGCAAAGGAAATAGGCTTATCAAAATTAAATTCACGCGGCTTTGCCGATGCGCTTTCGGTAAAGCTACGCGGTGCTTCAACAGATTTAGGCGCAAATGACTGACTCGGCTTTATCGACATCTGCTCGCCCCTCGTATCCTGTCCTATCGGAACGAATGCGCCAAGGGGGTTTTTGTCTATCGGCTTTTTTGCGCCAAGGGCAAGCTCGGGTCTGTATTCATGGTTTTCAAGCGCCGTTTTCACTGTGTAATAAACCGCCTCGAAAACCACTCTTTCATCGGAGAACTTGACCTCAAGCTTTGCAGGGTGGACGTTTACGTCAACAATTCCGGGATTCATTTCAATGAATATTACGCAGCTCGGGAAGCACTCGGGAGCTATGTACGAGGTAAATGCCTTTTCGATAGCCGCCATCGCGGTAAGGCTCTTTACGTATCTTCCGTTTATAAATACGTTTTCAAGATTTCTGTTCTTGCGTACGTTATCGCTTCTGCCGATATATCCCGAAACCTTAATTCCGTCTGCCTCGCCCTTAATTTCTATCATTTTCGCGGCAAAGGCTCTGCCGAATATCGCGCCTATGGTTTCAAGAAGATTTGAGTTTCCGGGAGTTTTAAATTTCTCCTCACCGTCTATAAGAAGCTGGATTGATATATCGGGGCGTGAGAGCGCAACCTTTTCAACGAGCGCTGAAACGTTCATAGCTTCGGTTGAATCTTTTTTTAGGAACTTGCGCCTTGCGGGCACGTTATAGAAAAGGTTTTCAACGACGACGGTCGTTCCGTCAGCGCATCCGACCTCGGAAATATCGACTATATTCCCCGCCTCCGAGGTGAGCATATTACCCTCTTCGGCATCTTTCGTTTTGCTGATAATAGTAAGTGTGGAAACCGATGCAATCGCGGCAAGAGCCTCGCCCCTAAATCCGAGTGTCATAATCGAATTGAGGTCGTCCTTCTCACGTATTTTGCTGGTTGCATGGCGTTTGAGCGCAATCGGCAAATCATCCTTATCAATACCGCAGCCGTTGTCCGAAACGCGAATCAAGGCAACACCGCCCCGCTTGATTTCGGCAACAATCTCGGTCGCACCCGAATCTATTGAGTTTTCTATCAGCTCCTTGAGAACCGACGAGGGTCTTTCAACCACCTCGCCCGCCGCGATAAGATTCGCAATCTCGAAGCCGAGTACGTTTATTTTTCCCATATTTTTCTCCTCGGGTGAAAATTCCTTTAATCCGAAAGCAGCTTTTTAAGTTCAAATAAGAAATTCATAGCCTCAATCGGAGTGAGTGTATTTATGTCAAGCGCGCGTATCTTCTCTGCCGCCTCGCTATCCTTTGATGCGACGATGCCGGAGAAGAGGTCGAACTCGGGCTCGGTATTCTGCGCCTTCGCGCCGCGAGGCAAGGAAACCTGCGCTCCGCTTTCGATTTCCGAAAGGATTTCCTTTGCGCGCTTCACTACATCGTTTGGCACTCCCGCAAGCTTTGCGACCTCAATACCGTATGAATCGTCTGTTCCGCCTCTTACGATTTTTCTGAGGAAGATAATCGAATCACCGCGCTTTTTGGCGGCAATGTTATAGTTAACAACTCCCTCTAGCCGCTCTTCCATATCGGTAAGCTCGTGATAGTGGGTTGCGAAGAGGGTTTTTGCGCCGATTTTCTTCGAGTGAGTATACTCAACCACAGCTCTTGCAATAGCCATACCGTCAAAGGTGCTCGTTCCTCTTCCGACCTCGTCGTAAATTATAAGAGAGCGGCTGGTGGCGTTCTTTAGTATCAAGGCAACCTCGTTCATCTCAAGCATAAAGGTCGACTGACCTGATGCGAGGTCGTCGGACGCGCCGACTCTAGTGAATACCTTATCTACTATACCGACTCTCGCCTCCCTTGCGGGAACGAAAGAGCCAATCTGCGCCATTATGGTTATGATAGCAACCTGGCGCATATAGGTGGATTTACCCGCCATATTAGGACCGGTAATGATTATCATGCGGTTAAGGTCGGTATCAAGCATAGTATCGTTCGGAACAAAATAGGAGTCCTTTACGAATTTTTCAACTACGGGGTGTCTGCCGTCCTTAATATAAAGCTCGGTCGAAAAATCAACCTCGGGGCAAACGTAGCCGTTTTTACTTGCGACCTCGGCAAGCGAGTGGAAGACGTCAAGCTCGGCAACAAGCGCCGCGCTTCTTCTTATTCTCTCCGAATTGTCCGAAATAAACTGACGGAGGCTTGTGAATATCTCAAACTCAAGGGATACAAGCTTTTCGTCTGCATTGAGGATTGTGTTTTCCATTTCCTTGAGCTCTTGCGTTATGTATCTCTCGCAGTTTGTGAGAGTCTGCTTTCTTACGTATCTGTCCGGGACGTCGTTGACAAAGGATTTAGACACCTCAATATAGTATCCGAACACCTTGTTGAAGGCAACCTTAAGAGTTCTGATACCGGTTGCGTTCTTCTCTCTTTCCTCAATAGACGCCATAATTTCAGAGCCGTTTTCTTTTATGGAACGGTAATAATCGACGTCGGCATTGAAGCCCTCGCGAATCATTCCGCCCTCGCGAACGGTAAGCGGAGGATTATCAACTATAGCCTCGGAAAGAAGCTTTGCAATATCGTCAAGAGTATCGAGGGTCGAATATATCTCTTTTACATAATCACTTGGAAATGTTGAAATTAAAGATTTAATCTCAGGCAGTTTTTCAATACTTGTGCAAATAGCCCTCAAGTCCTTTGCATTTGCAGTTCCGTAAACCGCCTTTGCGGTAAGCCTCTCAAGGTCGAGCATATCCGAAAGAAGAGCCGAAAGCTCCGCCCTCGTCATAGAGCTTTTAAGGAAATCCGAAACTGCAGCCTGCCGCTTTGATATAGCTATGGGATTAAGCAGGGGCTTAAGAAGCCAGGAGCGCAGAAGTCTTGCTCCCATTGCTGTTTTTGTCTTATCAAGCACCCACAGAAGCGAGCCGCGCTTTTCCTTAAGGCGCATCGACTCTACAAGCTCAAGGTTTCTTCGGGTATTAATATCAAGCTCGAGATACTGCCCCTTTGAATAGACGTTTATTTCCTTAACGAAAGCAACGTCGGTCATCTGGGTTTCTTTTATGTAGCCGAGAAGCGCGCCCACCGCCATAACCATTTCGGGCTCTGAGAGCTTGTCCGCCTCCTCGGCAAAAATCCTTTTAACTGCATCACGCGTTCTGTCGTAATCAAAGAGCCTTTTTTGCGCGTCGTTTACAAGGGCGGAAAAACGCTCTTCCATAAATGCGCAAAGCTCGGAGCACTCCCCTCTCGGAACGTTAAGAATAACCTCAGAGGGCTGGTATGCTGCAATTTCATTCTCAACTCTTGTAAGTGAATCCTGCCCCGAAACGAAGGTAGCCGAGACCTCACCCGTCGAAATATCTGCAAATCCGAGCGCAACACCGCCCTTGCCGAAGCAAATCGAAAGAAGAAAGTTATTTCTGCCCTCGTTAAGATTTGCGCTGTCGGTTACCGTTCCGGGTGTAATTACTCTTACGACCTCTCGTTTCACTATTCCTACAGCTGCCTTCGGGTCCTCGGTCTGCTCGCAGATTGCAACCTTGTATCCAAGCTCGACAAGCCGTCCTACGTACTGGTCAGCCTTGTGGAAAGGCACACCGCACATAGCAGCCCGCTTGCCGTCACCGCAATCCCTTGATGTAAGGGTTATTTCAAGCTCACGCGATGCAATAACCGCATCCTCGTAAAAGCACTCGTAAAAGTCACCGAGTCGGTACATTAATATATAACCGTCGTACTGCTCCTTGACGTCAAGATACTGACGCATCATGGGAGTGACGGTTTTCAGTTCAGCTCGTTTGCTTATGACCTCCGACATAGCGGTAAGTCCTCCGTTTCTTTATACTAAGTGTGAATATCAGTGAGAGCAGCCGCCGCAGGTTGAGCAGTCGTGCGTGCAGGTTGAGGGGCGCTCGCCCGTGATGCAGAATTTGATTTCCGCGTTAACCTCTGCCATAAGGTCGTTCATAGCCTTCTGCGCCTCAGCAAAAGCAATATATACGGGAGAGGTCGAAATTTCGGCAGTAAGCTCCTCAATTCTCGCCTTGAGGTTTGCTATTGCCTTCTCGTCAGCCTCGCCCGCCTCTTTTGCGTACTCCTGACCGAGAAGAAGCCTTTCAGCCTCGTATTCTCTCATTTTATTCTGAAGCGCCTCGTCCGAATCAAAGGCGTTTTTCGTTGCGTTAAGATTTTTGATTTCCTCGCTTTTTGCTATTTCCTCACCGAGATTGTGAGCAAGTTCAATAATTTTAGTCATATCAGTTTTCTCCTATCAATTCTCCGGATAGGTCAAAAGCGCCTACCCTGGTTATTTTTACGTATTTAAATTTTCCTATTATGTCTTCTTTATCCCCGTCATATGAAAAATGCACCAGCTTGTTTTCGGGGGTTCTTGCGTTATATATGCCGCCGTCCGAAACCGAGTCAACGAGAACTCTTACCGAACTATCAAGATAAGGCATATTCTTTTTCTTTGAAATATTTCCCTGCATTTCAAGAAGCCTTGCCATTCTTGCGGTCTGAATTTCGTTTGGAATCTGGTTTTCCATATCTGCGGCGCGAGTGCCCTTGCGCTTGGAATATATAAAGGAATATACCATATCAAACTCAACCCTGCGAAGCATGTCAAGCGTCGCTTCAAAATCCTCCTCGCTCTCTCCGGGAAAGCCGACTATAATATCGCTTGTAATAGCTATATCGGGCGCAACCTTGCGAAGCTTTTCGACAATAGAAAGATACCGCTTCGTATCGTATGTCCTGTTCATCGCCTTAAGTATTCTGTCGCTTCCCGACTGAAGCGGAAGGTGAAACGCGGGGGCGATTTTTCCGAGATATTTTCCCACAACCGCTATAAGCTCGTCAGAGGCGTCTTTCGGGTGGCTCGTCATAAATCTTACGATAAAATCACCGGGTATTTTTGCAACCGCCTCGAGCAGCTCGGCAAAATTCATGTCCGACTTGTAGGAATTGACGTTTTGACCGAGCAGTGTTATTTCGCGGTATCCCGCATCCACAAGCGACTGACACTCGGCAATAACGTCCTGAGAATTACGGCTTCTCTCACGCCCTCTTACGTACGGAACAATGCAGTATGAGCAGAAATTATTGCATCCGTACATTATCGAAACCCACGCCTTGTGCCCCGACACTCTGTGCGGAGTAACGCCCTCTACTATATCCCAATCCTCACTGCCGAAGACAAAGCTCCGTTTCTTCTCGGTGAGAGCCTTGAAGAGCAGCTCGGGGAATTTGTGAAGAGAGGCAGGCTCAAGCGTAAAGGATACGTAACCGTAGCTTCTCTTTATTTTTTCGGCAACGTGCGGCTCTGCAGCCATACAGCCGACGACGGCTATTACCGTATCGGGATTCTCCGCCCGTCTTGCCTTAAATCCTCCTATAATCGAGAGCGCCTTCAGCTCCGCGTGCTCTCTGATTGCACAGGTATTAACTACCACGAGGTCGGCTTCGCTTCCGTCATCGGTAAGCTCATATCCCATAGATATAGCCATCGAACGAAGCTTCTCGCTGTCTGCTTCGTTTTGCTGACAGCCGAAGGTAATAACGTGGGCTTTTTTTCTTTCACCCGACAAAAACGACCTTACGGCTGATATCATATTATTCATTTCCGTGTTTTTTATATTAGTATCCATACTTTTATATTATAAATCTTTTCGCCTTATTTTTCAAGAGGTAGACCCAATATTTTTTCGGCAATGCAGCCGGGTGAAAGTCCGAGAAATTCATAGAGGTCGCAAACCTGCTCGGGCATAGCAAAATTATCATCAATGGCAAGAACAGAGTATTTCGAATATAGCTCTGAATAAAGTTCGCCCGCCGCATCGCCAAAGAGCATTCCCGCGCCGCCGTTTTTAATTCCCTCCTCAACGAACAGCACCTTTTTCGCGCTCTTAATATAAGGGAGCGATTCCTTTGCAATTCTGCCGTAAGGCTTCAGCCTTTCAAGGAGTATAACCCCCGCGCTGTACCCGCGGCCGCGGAGGATTTTTGCGCCCTCAAGCACACGGCTGACAATTCCTCCGTAGGTTATGAAAAGATATTCGGGCGTCTCGTCTTTGCCAAAATCCGCCCTGACACCGAAGTCTGAGTAGTCCCCGTCGGGATAAAAAGCCTTGCAAATCTTCTCGTTTTCAGATGCGTTAGGATATCTTATGGCAACGGGGGAGTCGGTATCGATTGCCTCCTCTATGACAGAGGAGAGCGAGCCGTAGGTTATAGGTGAATATATAACCATATTAGGTATGTGCGATAAAAATGCAACGTCGAAAATTCCGTGATGCGTAGGGCCGTCGGAAACTGCAAGCCCCGCCCTGTCCACTATTATTTTCACAGGCAGCTTCTGCAGTGATATATCGTGAATTATACTGTCGTAGCCGCGCTGAAGAAAGGTTGAATATATTGCAACAAACGGCTTCAGACGGCTTGCCGCAAGTCCTGCGGAAAAGGTGAGCGCATGCTCCTCTGCAATTCCGACGTCGAAATATCTTTTCGGAAACCGCTTCTCGAATTTCGAAAGTCCCGTACCCATTCCCATAGCCGCGGTAACCGCAACGATATTTTCGTCCTTTTCCGCTTTAGAAATGAGCTTTTCAGTAAAGACCGAGTGGAACGAGTCAGCCTTTTTATTGCCGAGATATACGCTGTGAAAGTTGTCGGGCGAGTTTTCGGCAGGCTGATACCCCTTGCCCTTTTTTGTTTTCAGATGAACAACCACGCATCCGCCTATGTTTTTTGCTTCCCGAAGCGCAGATTCCACTTTTCTGTAGTTATTTCCGTCAATAGGTCCGATGTAGTAAAGCCCGAGGTGTTCAAAATAGTTCGGAGAGAAAAAGAGCTTTTTGACGGAGTTTTTGAGGAAAGCAAAAAAAGCGGCAAGCGGTTTTCCGATAAGCGGTATTTTAGAAAGAGTTGCTTTAGTTCCGCTTTTGAGTCCGCGGTATCCTTTTGACAGGCGCGCCTTGGAAATATAGGTTGCAAAGCTGCCCTTGTTCATCGATATCGACATTCCGTTTTCGTTAAGAATTATAATCAGTTTAAGCCCCGGCTTGCAGTTATTAAGCGCCTCGTGCACCATACCGCCGGTGTAAGCTCCGTCACCGACCACCGCAATGCTATAGGCATCTACGCCGCGCATTTTGTCAGCCTCGGCATAACCGAGAGCCGCGGAAACCGAGGTTGAGCTGTGACCTGCGCCAAATGCGTCGTGCGAGCTCTCTTTGATTGAGGTAAATCCGGAAAGGCCGCCGGGCTTTCGCAAGGTATCAAAAAGCTCCCGTCTTCCCGTCAGCATTTTATGAACGTATGACTGATGTCCGACGTCAAAAATTATATGGTCGCGGGGGGAATCAAAAACTCTGTGAAGCGCTACCGAAAGCTCGGTCACACCGAGGTTTGATGCCAGATGCCCGCCCTGCTTTTCTACGTTTTCAATGAGAAACTCTCGGATTTGCTCGCATAGCTTCGGTATATCCTTTTCCGAAACAGCCTTTATATCATCAGGAGAGTTGATTTTATTTAAAATTTCATATTTCGTCATTTTTCCCCTCCGATTCCTGCGATGTCGGCGACCTGCCTATCAGCTTCACGTAAGCGCGGTAAAAGGCTGAATAATCACCGAATCCCACACGGTATGCTGCTGCAGATGCCGACTCACCCGACTCGATAAGCTGCTTTGCGTACATTACCCTTTTTTGATTTATGTAGCCGTGTACGGAAATTCCGTTATGCTTTTTGAAGGCGCGGCAAAGATAAAACTTGCTGACGAAAAACTTCTTAGCAAGCTTATCAAGGCTGACGTCTTTATAAATATGCTCGTTCAGATATTTAATAACTCTTGCGCCAAGCTCACGCTCGTCACGCGGAACACTCTCACGCGTCGCAACCGACAGAAGAAGAACTACCTCGGAGGAAAGAAGACGCATGTATTCCTTTTTTTCCTTTTCGGGAAGTCCGTCGGCATACTCGAAGCGCTCGAAAATGGAAACGATGGACGGTGAGAGGGCGTCTGCAGCATAGTAGCACCCCACCCCCTCAAGACTCTTATTGAGAGAGTGTAAAAATTCCTGCGCCGCGCTCGTCAGGTCGTTTGCAAAAAACTGTAAAACGTATCTTTCGTATTGAGTGTTAGAGTCGAATATTATCGAGTGATATGAAAAAGGAGGCGCGAATAAAACTGTACCCGGCTTTATGGGGTATTCCGCGCCCTCTATAACGTACTTACCGCTCCCCTCCACGACGTAAAGAATCTCATACCCGTCGTGGCAGTGCTGTGCAATAAGCTTGCTCGGTGCTATCGCGTGATTTGAATAACTGAAATAAACGTCGCCGACAACACTTCTCATTTTAACCGACTTATTCATAAATATCTCCGTGTAGGCAAGAGTGAGTAATACTAATAAGATTTTATCATATATGAGCAATTTTTGCAATAGTTTTTGCAAGGGTTACAATATTTTTTTTCGACAATCTATTGAAATAGGTTATCGGCTATGATAAAATTGAATCAAAGAAAATAATCGGAGGTGTCTATGAAACTCGGGGCTCAATTTTATTCAATCAGAACGGAGTGTCAAACTCCCGAAGCTCTTTATAATTCTATGAAAAAAATC
>JAZLAO010000106.1:0-18807 GCA_045613205.1 Eubacteriales bacterium
ATACCCGGTTAAGCTTATTTCACCAAACGACGGATATCATTACTTTTTCGGTTATTACGATCTTGCGGCTTACCACGAAAACGGCAGGTATCATCTTACTCACCGAGTAAAATTTATGGACAGAAGACCTACGAAGGACGATGTCTGCGAGCTTGGATATATCGACCTTGAGTCAGGCGAGTTCGTGAAGTTTGCGGAAACTACGGCGTGGAATTTTCAGCAGGGCGCGCTTCTCACCTATAACAGAGCGAACTACGACGAGGTGTTCTATAACGTGCGCGGCGGTGAAAACGATTTTCAGACCTGCATACATAACTTAAAAACGGGCGAGCGACGTTACACGGACCGCGCGTGCGCCAATATATCTCTTGACGGAAAGCGCGGACTTGCCGTTAATTTCAGCAGAATATACGACTTCCGACCGGGATACGGATATTCTGACGTAAAGGACAAGTGGTACGACGTTGCAAAGCCCGAGGATGACGGAATATATCTTGTTGATATGGAGAGCGGAAAAAGTAGGCTCATAATTTCAATAGCCGACGTCTTGAAGCGCTTCCCAAACGAGCTTTTTCCGGATAAGAAATTCGTTGTAAATCATATCACCTTCAGCCCGAGCGGTGAAAAATTCCTATTCCTTTTGAGAAATTTCATGGAGCCGGGCGCTACGGGTATCGGTTGGTTAACTACGGTTATAACCTCGGACCTCGAAGGAAATATGTACGAGCTTATACATAACGATTGCGCCTCGCACTACCACTGGAAAAACGAGGACCAGATTCTGTTCTACTGCAAGCGCGATGATATATACGGCCTCTTCCTTCTTGACGACAACTCGCAGAGCTACGTTCACTACGATAAACCCGATTTGTCGATTGGTGAAACCTATTCGAGAGATATTCATTGCCTTTACTCTCCGAGTCAGCGGTACTTTATAGGCGACTCCTATACCAAGCCCGACCATTGCAGACGTATCTATATCTACGATACCGAAACGGGCGAGCATGAAATCTTACTAAAGGATTACTCGGTCATACCGGACGACGGAGATATCAGATGCGACCTTCATAACCGCTGGAACGTAAGGGGGGACAAAATCTCCTACGACTCGACCAGAAATGGCAGAAGAGAAATATATGAAATCGACGCTTCTGCTCTGGTATAAAGCCACATTTTTGTGATTTTTGAAACATACAGCTGACCGAAGTCTACGGCTGTATGTTTTCTCTTACGGCTAGGCAAGAGTGAATAATCCGAACACGCTCTGAATCCTTAATTTTCAGCGCTTTCGGCACTTATCTCTCTTGCAAAGTCTGCACTTGGCTACGAGAGCCAAGCGCCAAAATCAACTTAAAATTAAGGCACAGAGTTCTCCAAATTTTCGAGAGAGCAAATTTTGCGAAGGACGAGCTTAAAATTCGAGATAATATGCGGATATTATGAGAATTTTTACCGATGTAATTCACAAAATTCGCCTCTCTAAAACGAGTTCGGATTATTCACTCTTGCCTAGGCATAAAAAAGTAACGCCCATCAAGCAAAATATGAATAAATTTTTGTTGCCCGGCTAAAAAGCCTCTTGCGGTAGAGTTTCATCTGCTGCCGGAGGCTTTTTAATATGTTTTTACAGTTTATGCCCATTTGATTTTGGCCTCGCGCGAAAGCTTAATTTCGAAAATTTTTCGATGTGTAAGCGGTTGACTTTTTGCTGTGACTATTATAAAATAGACCTATATGAATTCGGAGGTTTCTTATGAACAGTACGTTTTACGTAAAGGATTATCTTAAAGATTCTATTACCGACAGCGAGGCTATAAAGGCTTGCCTTGCAGATGCCGCAAAGGTCGAGGAAAAAACTGTAATTATTTCGGGAAAGGATTATTTTCTCGACGAGGCGATAGTTCTCCCGTCTAACACTCACGTAATAATCGACAACTGCACTCTGAAACAAAATGACAGAGTTTTCGACAATATATTCAGAGGAGAAAACGTCAAAGTAAATCCCGAAGAGCCCTACGGATATCCGCTTGACGTTGACACTATAGAAAATATAAAAATCGAGGGCAGGGGCGTTGCAAAGCTTATCGGCACCGACGTCCCGAGGGTGGGATATCACCCAGGTAAAAACGAGTATCAGAAAATGATAGGCGACTTCTGGGGCTGGCGAACAATGATGATATCCTTTGCGAAGGCCGACAACGTCGAAATATCGGGCGTTGAGCTTTCGCAGACTATGTGCTGGGCTATTACGTTCGAATGGTCAACCAACGTATACCTTCACGATATGGCTATATATTCGGATTGCAAAAACGGTGACGGAATAGATTTTCGTTCGGGTTGCCATCATTGCCGCGTTGAAAACGTAATAGGCTACACGAGCGACGACGGTGTTGCCTGCACGGCTCTTGCAACGGGAAACCGCGTCACATATCCCAATAAAAAGGCGGTGTATCCCATGGCGGTTGCTGCAGGATGCGCTGAGGGATATTCGAACGATATTCATGATATCGAAGTTAAAAACCTTAAGGTCGGCGGTTTTCATCACTGTATGATATGCCTTGCGGCAAACGGAAATAAGGTGTACAACGTCAATATTCAAAATCTCGAAGAGGGCGAGGAGGGCGCAAAGCACTCGGCTTTGTGCATCTATACCGGCTACGGTGACGGATATACCCCCGGTGATATAAATAATATTAGCGTTGACGGAGTTTTGGCGCGTCACGCGGCATACGCGCTCGAGATACGTGCCGACGTAAGAGATATAAACGCCTCGGGCGTGATTCAGGAGAATCCTCGCGGCAATCAGTACGGTATATATCCGGCAGCTGAAAAGAAAGCGGATTATGCCCGCGCGGCTACAACTGACGGAAAAACTCTTGAGGATATTGGGGATAAGCTTTTCTCTTCATATAGAGATGATTTCATACGCCGAATAGAGCTTTCTCTTCCGGGGCTTGATATATCGAAGCTCGATTTTGAAAAACTTGCCGACCTTTCGCATAAATACGGTGTCATTGTGGAGTGTATTCATCTTCCCTCATCTGTGGCGGATAAAATAGATATATCGAATCCCGCGCTTGCTGATGCGTCGGTTGATATGATGATTGACGTTATAAAGCGCGCTATGGGCACAAAGCTATATAAATTTTCAACCTTTGCGGTTTGTCCGTGTTCCGCGCCTGTTTCAGACGGCGAGCGAGAGGGAAGGGCGGAATGCGCGAAGCGCAGTCTTGCCAGACTTGCCGAGGCGGCAGCCGAGTGCGGAGCCGTGATAGCGGTGAAAAATCTTCCCACAGGTTACCTTGGCTGTAACTTGGAAGAAATGCTCGAGCTTCTATCAGCGAATCCGACACTTAAGGTTTACTTTGACGGGGATAATCTGCCATCCGAGGAGGCTGCGGATTTTCTTGAAGCAGTTGGTGAACGAGTCGCGGTCACAAAATAAGAAAAAATATTTAAAAAAACATATTTACAAAATTCGACGAATATGATATACTAGTGTTAGTCCAAGCGGACAAAAAAACAAAGGAGATTTATTATGACTTGGTTTAATAAGCAGAGCCGTCTCGTGCAGCTTCTTTTGCTCATCATTCCCGGAGTTAACTGGGTAACGGAGCTTGTTGTAAGATGGTCAACCTGGCTCAAGAAGGGCGGACTTTTACGTCTTATCGTTTGTATACTCGTTACTATCCCCAGCGGTATAGTATTCGGCTGGATTGATTTCGTTTGGGTTCTTCTTTTCAAGAAACTCTTCCTTCAGTAATTTTAATACATAAAATGGGTCGGCTCAAGTCAGGGGATGAGAGCCGACCCATAATTTTATTTATTTGTCTTTTTAAATTTATTTAGCAGTACGTAGATTGCAACGAGGATAACTATTGACGAGGCGAGTATTGCGTACATTGCGGGCTCGGGCACGCTGCGACCGAAGAAATAGATGTTGCAGTCGAGCAGGTCGCGCAGGGCGTCGGTAACCTCATTTGGCACCGACTGGGTGTTCATTTCGTCAAGGGTTGCACCCATTGCGTGATTGCGCATAAGCGCGGTTGCGTAGGTTCCGGGCAGAAATGTGACGGCATTCGCAAGTCCCTTGCCAAACGAGGAAATCGGCATATAAGCTCCGCAAATAAAACCGTATCCCGCGCTTATTATAGAGCCGACGGCAGATATCTGACCTTGGGTGGAGAGGAAGAATCCTATAACCGAGGAGAGTGCCGTTCCGAATAGCACCAGAAGCAAAACGTCAAGGAAAATAAGAAGAACGTCGGAAAAGGAAAGATACCAGCCGACTATCGCGAGATAGATAAGGCATATTACAGCGGCAGCAAGGCAGATTATAAGGGTTGAAATCAGCGTTGCGGCATAGTAGCTTAATGAGAGGACTGAGGATTTGACGGGCGAAATCCGTAGGTCCTTTATAGTTCCGTTAGCCTTGTCCTGAACCATAAGAAAGTTTGAGCAAAAGGCAACCGTTACGCAGGAAACTGCAAGGATTGAGGAAATAAGCTGACCGCCGACGAGTGCCTCAAGGAGCTTCTCGGACAGAACCGTTCCTTCCGGCAGGGCAGATGTAAAGCTGTCTCTGTAAACGTTGCCGAGAAAGGTCGCGTACAGTACCAGAAGAATCGCGGGGGTTATAAGTGAGGTAAAGAACATTCCGCGGTCTTTAAAAAACAGCTTGACGTTTCTTTTTATGAGAACACGCGCGGTTTTCACTTGTCATCACCTCCCGTAAGATGCTTTCCCGTTATCGCAATAAAGACGTCGTCCATTCTTCCCTTTGTGATTTCAAAGTCGCGGAAAAGGGAGGGATTTTTTGTTATCAGCTCGGTTGCCGCAGCTGTATTGGGTATTGAAAATTTGTAAGCATCGCGGATTTTCGAGTAGGGTATGCCTAGGGATTTTGCCGCCTCTTCGTCTATGCCGTAAAGGGTGATGTAGTCACCCGTGTAACTGTTTTTAAGCTCAAGCGGAGTTCCAAAGGCGGCAGTTTTTCCTCCGTCAATTATAACGACGTAGTCGGCCTCTGCAGCCTCTTCCATGTAATGAGTTGTCAGGAATACCGTCATGTTTTTCGATTTTTGAAGATTTGATATAACGCTCCAAAGAGTCTTTCTTGTCTGTGGGTCAAGTCCTGTGGTAGGCTCGTCTAGAATCAGCACCTTAGGGTCGTGAATCAGGGCTCTGGCTATGTCGATTCTCCGCCTTTGACCGCCCGAAAGCTTTCCGACGGGACGCCTTATAAAATCCTCGAATTCCAGAAGGGCGGAAAGCTCTTTTAGCTTTTTCTTAAATTCTTCTCCGAGTATGCCGTACAGCGCGGCACGGCTTTCAAGGTTGTCGTAAACCGAAAGGGCAGAGTCAAGAGCGGAGCTTTGAAAAACTACGCCAAGCTCGCGCTTTATTGCGTCTATATTGCCGTCAAGCTCCTTGCCGTCTATGATAATTTCTCCGCTGTCCTTTGCGAGCTGACCGCACATTATATTTATAGTAGTTGATTTTCCGGCACCGTTAACACCGAGAAAGGCAAAAAGCTCTCCCGCTTTCACCTTGAAGCTGAGGTTTTGCACCGCGCGGACGTCACCGAAGCTTTTATTAAGGTTTTTGATTTCAATAACGTTTTCCATTGCGTCCTCCAAAGTAGTTTTGCACTACTATTTTAATTCAAAACGGTAGAAAAATCAAGGGATTTGAGTAAAAGGCGGCTTTTTTCGCTTATTTGGCAGAGTGGGGAACAAAATAAAAGTCCGAGAGGCCTATTTCCGCATGGAAAAAGCAACTCGGACTTTTTTCGTTATGATTATTTTATAACGTCGAGGAATACGAGCACGCATAGAACAATGCCTACAATGCTGTATATCTCAAGAAGAGAGCCGACAATCCAGAAAATAATTCCGACAATCGGAATGGCACTGAGTACTCCTATAAGTACGCCTACAACCGCACAAACAACTATGAATATAATAAGCTGAATGAGGAAGGAAGAGAGATTCTTTCTTTCGATTTTAAAGGGTGTCGGCCAGAGCTTTTTGAGCATATCCATTATGAAATCCTCCTTTCGTAGTAATTATATGAATTAACAATTTAAAAAATATCGAATAGCATAATAAATAGAGTTGCCATGAAGATTAAAGCAAAAATGAAACGAAAAAAGAGACTTGACGAGCTGTGCGTCGGTGAACGGTGCAGAGTATGCGAGCTCTTGTGCGACGGTAATATTCGCAGGCGCTTTCTCGACGTTGGGCTTACACCCGGCACAGAGGTTGTTTGCGTAGGCAGAAGCCCGCTCGGAGACCCGTCGGCATATTTTGTTCGCGGCTGTGAAATAGCAATACGCAAAAGCGACGCGCGTGGCATCGAAATCAAATAAATTTGGGGGCGAGTATGAGAAGTAAACTTGAAGCAGAGCCGAAAAAAAGAATATCGGTGGCGCTTGCGGGAAACCCAAACGTCGGAAAAAGCACACTGTTTAATACGCTGACCGGTATGCACAGGCACACGGGCAACTGGGCAGGAAAAACTGTAAGCGTTGCTACCGCTGAGGTTAGCGGTGAGAGTGCCGTGTATTCCGTCGCGGATATTCCCGGAACGTACTCGCTCCTATCCCATTCCAAAGAGGAAGAGATTGCAAGAAATTACATATGCTTTGGCGGCGCGGACATTACGGTAGTTGTATGCGATGCGTCATCACTTGAACACAGCCTTGGACTTGTGCTCCAGATTCTCGAGGTGACCGACAGGGTAGTCGTTTGCTTAAATCTTATTGACGAGGCTGAAAAATGCGGAATAAAAATTGACACGGATAGGCTGTCTTCGCTTCTTGGCGTTCCTGTGGTGAAAACCGTAGCCAGAAAAAAGCGAACGCTAAAGCCGCTTATATCCGCGCTTGACAGCTTTAAACCAAGCGATAATGCAAATAATTGTTTGCATTATACAACCGCTATAGAAAAGGCGGTAAAAAAGGTCGAAGGGGCGCTTTTGGGATTTGATACAAAGGGAGTATCTTCACGCTGGATTGCTCTGCGGCTTATAGAGAGCGACCCTGATATGTCTTTTGAGATACTTAAAAAATTCGGGATAGATGCGGAGAGTAGCCCTGTATACGAGGCGCTCGCGGAAGCTGAGGAGCTTCTTTTGAGGTCGGGGATAGATGCTGAAAAATTCAAGGACGAAACAGTAACGTCAATTGTCACGCGAGCGGAAGAAATTGCTGCCGAATCGACGGTGAAAAGTCCTCCCGACGTGCGAAAAAGAGAGCATAAAATTGATAAAATACTCACCGGAAGGATTACTGCATTTCCGATAATGCTGCTTCTTCTGCTATTAGTTCTATGGATAACTATGTCGGGGGCAAACTATCCGTCGGCGGCACTTTCGAGACTGTTTTCATATATCGAGCCGAAGCTTGTCTATCTTTTAGAGCTGTGCCGCGCGCCCGACATTCTGACGGGAATAATAGTATACGGAGTATACCGAACGACAGCAGCGGTCGTTGCCGTAATGCTTCCGCCGATGGCTATATTTTTTCCTATGTTCACGCTTCTTGAGGACTCGGGATATCTGCCTCGGGTTGCCTATAATCTTGATAGACCGTTTGCCGCCTGCGGAGCTTGCGGAAAGCAAGCCTTGACTATGTGTATGGGGCTCGGGTGTAACGCTGTCGGAATAAGCGGTGCAAGAATAATAGACTCCAAAAGAGAACGCATTCTTGCTATACTTACGAATTCTCTTATGCCCTGCAATGGCAGGCTTCCCATGCTTCTGTCGGTGATATGCGCATCGTTTATAATGCTCTCGGGCAAGGATATATCTTCATTTCTTGCGGCGCTTATGATGCTCGCGCTTATACTGCTCGCGACGGGCGCGACCTTTCTTTCAACCGCAGTCCTTTCCAAAACAATACTTTCGGGAGAGTGCTCGTCGTTCACTATAGAGCTTCCGCCCTACAGACGCCCGGAGGTTGTGCGTGTGATTTTTCGCTCCCTCACGTCAAAGGTGGTGTCGGTGCTTGCGCGTGCCGTATGTGTTGCAGCGCCTATGGGAGCTGTCATATTCCTGCTTTCAAATATTTCGGCTGAGGGAAAAAACCTCGTGCTGTATGCCGCGGATTTTCTTGAGCCGCTTGGGCGTTTTATGGGGCTTGACGGCAAAATCCTGCTTGCGTTTTTGCTTGGAATACCCGCAAACGAGATAGTAATACCGATACTTATAATGCTCTATACGTCGGGCGGAGTATTTGGCGCGGATATGACGAATGCCGCGCTTGGCGCGTTGTTTTCGGAGAACGGCTGGACTGCCGTTACCGCTGTGTGCATGGCGCTGTTCGCGCTGTTTCACTGGCCCTGCTCGACCTCGATAATAACCGTCTATAAGGAAACAAGAAGCATAAAATATACTGTCCTTGCGACTCTTATACCGACTGCCGTTGGCTTTGCTTTGTGCGTTTTTGTGAATCTTTTCGGTCGGATTTTCTTGTGAAGCTTTCGAACGAAAAAGATAGAATACTACAGAATATTTTACTCCATATTTTTAAAAAAGTAAAGAGTTTTTTCGAAACTATATACAAAAATCTCTTTTTGTGCTAAAATGTATGTAGCCGAAGCAGGTGAAGGCAGAAAAACTGTATCACAGTTCTTCGGACGCAGCGCAAAAATGGAGAAAAAATATGGACTCGATTAAATTTGAAAGAAAACACTGGCTTATCTTAATTCTTTTCGGAGTGATAGGTCAGATAGCCTGGGCGGTTGAAAATATGTATTTCAACACCTTTGTTTTCGATACGATAGCGCCCGACCTTTCGGCAATAACGCTTATGGTGCAGCTTTCGGGAGTGACGGCAACCGCAGTGACTCTTGTCGCGGGAACGCTCTCGGATAAGATTGGAAACCGACGCTCCTTTATATCCTGGGGATACGTTATATGGGGCGTTACCGTGGCGGTGTTCGGAATGATGTCGCCTGCTCTTGTAGAAAGCCTTTTTGGCATTGGCGGTGCGAGGGCTGTTGAAATCACGCTCGTCGCGGTCATTGTCGGTGATTGCGTTATGACTATGTTTGGCTCTACCGCAAATGACGCTGCATTCAATGCGTGGGTTACCGACAATACGAGCAGCGGATTTCGCGGCAAGGTCGAGGGCGTGCTTTCAATTTTGCCCCTACTTGCAATGCTTGCGGTGGCGGGCGGCTTCGGAATACTCGTAGGTGTGCTCGGGTATCAGCTGCTGTTTTTGATTCTCGGGGCTGTGATATCTCTTTCGGGCGTGATTGGAATTTTCGTAATAAAGGATTCACCGAAGCTCGTGCACTCGGGGAAAATGCGTGATATAATTTACGGCTTTAGGCCGAGCGTCGTGAAATCAAATCCGTCGCTTTACCTCGCCCTTTTGATTATACTCATATACGGAGTTGCTTGTCAGATATTTATGCCATATCTCATAATCTATATGAAAACCTATCTTGGCTTTTCGGTTATGGAATATAGCGTAGTATTTGCCCTTGCAATTCTTCTTGGCGCAGGTGTGAATCTTTATCTCACCCGTCTGTCCGACCGCAAGGATAAGGCTGCGCTCCTTTACGGTGCAAATGCCGTCTTTGCGCTGGGTCTTTTCTTAATGTATTTTGCTCGCGGAATGGAGAAAACAGCGACGCTTATATGCTTTGGAGTTGCCGGCTTCATTATGATATGCGGATACATATTCATATCGGCGCTTGCAGGCTCGCTTGTCAGAGATTACACACCGTCCGGGGAAGCTGGAAAGCTTCAGGGCGTCAGAATGGTGTTTTCGGTGCTTGTTCCGATGCTTTTCGGCCCGATGATAGGAAATGCAGTCAACAGTATAAGAAATATACCGCTGCCCGATGCGGAAACCTCACCTGATGCAATGACAACCTCGTATATACCTGCGCCCGAGATATTTCTCGCTGCCGGTCTGATAACTCTGCTTCTTTTTGCCGTAATCCCGGTACTCAGAAAAAGCACGAAGAAGTTAATGAACAACAGTTTTGTTAGCAATTTTGAAAAATAACAAAAATGAATAATTGCGGAGGATTTTCGCCCATGGAAAATCCTCTTTTTTAGTCTTCTCCGCTTTGGAAAAGCTAATAGTATAAATTCAAAACAAACCCTCTCCGGCGGTAGAAAGCAAATACCGCAGCGCAAGGCTCCCTTGTGCAAAGGGAGATGACAATCCTTCCGTCACGGCAAGCCGTGCCACCTCCCGCCAAGGTTCCCCGAAGTGAGCAAAGCGAGCTTTGGGGTGGTTAAACAAGGGAGGCGATAGTGGAGCTGACTGATGAGGTTTTTTCAAATACCCCCTTGCTTTTATTCGGTTGTGCCTAAATGCGACAGCTCCATATGATTCTATATGAATAATATTCTCGTTTTCTATTTACAAACTGTTTGTTTCGTGGTATAATCAAAACGATACTTTACAAAGGAATACCACTATGGGAAAACAAAAAATATATAATATGGTTTTGGCGGCTATGCTTTTTGCGCTTGGGCTTGTGCTTCCTTTTCTTACGGCTCAGCTGCAGAGTTTGGGAAACATGCTATTGCCTATGCATCTTCCGATTTTGCTGTGCGGATTTATCTGCGGATGGAAATACGGGCTTTTTTGCGGGGCAACTCTCCCTATAATACGCTCGCTCATGTTCGGCATGCCGCCGCTGTATCCAAATGCCGTAACTTATGCGTTTGAATTTGCCGCTTACGGCTTTTTTGCCGGTTTTGTTTTTCTTCTCTTTAAAAGGAAAAACCTCATTGCAGTTTACACAAGTCTTATTTCGGCAATGCTTATCGGCAGGGCGGTGAAGGGAATAGCAAACGCTGTATGCTACGGCATAATTAGCGAGCCTTACAGCTTCATGATATTTATTTCCGAGTCGTTCGTCAAGGCGGTGCCCGGAATAATTATTCAAATTGTTCTCATACCGATAATACTAGTCGCTGTAAAAAAAGCAAAAGTAAGATAAAAAAATCCTCGGTAAAGCTCCACAGTGGGCAGCCGAGGCTTTTGTTTTATTACCTTTTTGTTCTTCGGCGGCGCCTCTCGCGCCTCATGCTCTGACACAAAAAATACAAAAAAGGCGGTGAATTTCACCGCCTTTTTCGCCCAATCAAGTTATGCTTTTTGTTGTTTTAATTAATTTTTTTAGTTTGTAGACTGTCTTGTGATTATTTTACGTATACCTTGTAGTTCTCTGCTGCCAATGCATACTTAGCAAGCGCGTTTGCCTGTGCAATTGCTTCGGTCCAAGTGGTTACGTCCGTAGCTGCGGCTTCGTCACCTTCTGCAACCTTAGCCTCAGCAGCTGCAAGCGCTGTATTAGCAGCGTCGAGGTAGTAAGCAAGCGAGTATACGTATTCAACATCGTTGATAGTAACGGTAAACTCGTTATCCAAATCGGATGCAGCGAATTCGTAGCTATAGTTGCCTTCAGTTGTCATTGCTTCTAAGCTTGCGGTAATAGGAGTTCTTGAGTTACCTTTGTGACCAACGTAGGAAATAGTGGGAGCTGTTTCGGATTCAACACCGGTGATTATAAGATAATAACCCTGGTTCGCACCGGCAAAGCCGAAGGTAACTCCGTAAACATTTGAAAGAAGGTTTGTAGGCTCAGTATCTGCAACTGTGCCAACCTTGATGTGAGTGCCTTCAGCTACTACTTTTCCGCACTGGCAATCTGAGTGCAGCGTGTTATATTTCGCCAAGAACGTTGTCAAAGAATTGATATGGCCTTCCTTCTTACTCTGTGTAAAGGAGCCGCTTGCCTGTGCAGGCTTATAGGTTGCAACTGCGAGCTTGTATTCTATCATAGCTCTTACAACCTGCTGTGCCTCGCCACCGCAGGGGTACTGCGTGGTATTCTCAATTACCTTGAGTGCATATCCCGTGATGCTGAGCTTTGATGCGATGGTTACGGTTCCCTCTGTTTCACCGTTAACGTATGTACCGGTAATAGTCACTTCTCTTTCGTCTGCATAGTGCCAAACGGGGGGAGTCCATACAGCCGTGTATCCTCCGTAAAGTTCGTCGTATACAAGATTCACCGACTGAGCTATGGTTCCAGGCGTGAAGGTGAGTCCCTCAAGCTTAGGCAGATAGAGCTTGAAATTAACCGCGCTGCTGAAAAGGCTTACGCTAGCCATAAGCTGCTCTCTTGCAAATACGTTGGTGTAGGTGGTAGTTTCCTCGTCAACAACCGTTGCGCAGTATGCGTCACTATTGAAGTAATCGAGAGTGAAGTCGCCTTCTACAGTGAAGCTTTCCAAAATTTTAGGAAGAGTGTAGTCTGCAACGGTACCTACGACGGTGATTGTTCCGCCCTCTTCCAATGCCAAAAATGCTTCGTCGATATCGGCATAAGGTACTTCGTCAATTACAGCATAGTTTTTAAGCTCGTAAGTATAAGTATACTCGTTACCGTCATTGCTTTCACCTATGTTGTACATTGCCTCGTCAGCTGCGCTGGGAGAGAAGGTTCCTGTTTTGTCAACTACGGTGAGGTTTAAGAAGTTCTTGGGAAGAGTATATTCTCCAACAACATTGTTAAGGTATACCGTTCCGCCCTCGGAAACATTGTTGAATGCTCCGCCGATAACGTAATACTTGTAGGAATCGTCTCCAACGGTTGCGTATTTATTCTCATTGCCGATAAGGTAGTCTTCGTTACAAACAACGTTTCCGGCATTGTAGATACCGCTGCCGTCTGCAAGAACAGACTCAAGACCTGTAGACTCAGCTTCGGTGTAGTAGTTAAGCGATATATTAGCCGCCTCTGCTGTTACGTTTTCGGTAGTTAAAACTTGCTGAATGTTTAAACGTGAAAGGATATTGTATCCCAATTCAATGGTTGTTCCTGATTCTTCAACTGAAACGAGTTCACCGTTAAGGTAGAAAGCAACAGCTGTGACATTGAGTTTTGCCTGTGTTCCGGAAATCTCGTAAACCACGGTGAAGTGGTCGTATACGTCCGCCACGTTTGCAAGTCTCACACCTTCGAAGTAATAAACGCCGTCCACTTTGTCGATTCCAAAACTATTAACAGCCGTATGAGCGGAGCCATTTGCGTAGTTCATTTTAAAGAGAACGCCGTTGGCATTCTGAGTCTTATATTCCTCTTTAAAAGTATCGCCGGTGAAAGCAAAATCAAAATCAAGGGTAACGTACTTGAATTGGCTGAGCTCGTAAGCGGTAGCCGTCTTGCCGTGGAGTGAGAAGTTACGGTTACCGCTGGTGTCGGTGTTGGGCACTGTTGTTGCACCGAAGTTTTTAGCAGTATCGGTTACAGTGTAATCGTTCTCTCTTACTACAGTGTATACAGTTCCGTCTTCGTTTGCCTCAAATCCGGGCACGTTAAAGGTTGAACCGTCGTTGCAAGCTACGTTAAAGCTCTTAACGCCGGCGGGAATGGGAGCATATGCAAGCTTTCTGCCGCCCCACACGGTTATCGTATCACCCGTGCTCATATTAGCAAATTCCTTGAGCGCAGCGGGAAGAGTCAATTGCTCACCTTTGAGCTCCACAACAGTTTTGTCGGGAGTAGGATATGCTGCAGTGTAAAGAACACCTGATGTAGCATTGTAAAGGGGCGCGTTACCTGTCAATGCTGTTTCAAGAGCTAGGGTGTTAACACTGTCTGCTTCAAAATAGTTGATTGCTAAATTGTCAACTCCAATTTTTCTGCCGCCCCATGCACTGCTTTTTGTAGCAGCACGGGAAATCTGCAATTTTGAGGTTGTAGTAGTGTTAGGTTCTGATTTATCGATGAAGGTTCCGTTAAGGTAAATTGAGGTAGTGACCGCGGTCGCGGATGTTCCGTCTTCCGTAGTAGTTGCCTCAAACTTCAGAACGTAAGTTAAGTGATCGTATACATCCACCACGTCGGAAACCTTTGCTTCCGGTCTTGCCTCTGCACCGCTACTGTCAAAGCTCAAAAAATACGCTTTTTCGGTAGAGTTATATGCGAGGAATGCGGCTGCTGACGGGAAGACTTTGCCATTTCCTGTGTCATCGTTAGCAGAGAGGACCATGATTTGGAAAAATTCGTGAGTAGTGGTGGTCATCTCTGAAAGGTCAAGGTAAAAATCCATATCAATCGTCACGTACTCGTAACCATCTGATGTTTCTCCATCTGATGTTTCTGTAGGAAGAATGTCGATCAAATAGGGTTCTGACAGATTGCGGTTAGCGGTGCTCGATACCGTTGAGTTTGATACGCTCACGTATCCGAGTTTGTCGCCAACTTTAAGTTGAGCTGTAGTCGCTTGCTGCGCCAACGTTGGCGTAGTTGCCTCGCCTTCTTCAGCCGAAACAAAGATTGCTGTGATGGCGCCAAACAGCAAGCAAAGAGTCAGCAAGACTGCGAGAAGTTTTGAAGATTTTCTCATTTTTTGTTTTTTCTCCTTAATAAATTTTTTGAATATGGTCGGCTCGGTTGAGTCTTCAAACCTGCCGTAAGAGAACCGAGGGCACAAGGAAAATGCAAAATGCAAATACCAAATTTACATTCGCACCTTGGGGAGCCAAACTGCGAATGAACAAAAAGCATCAAAAAGACCTCTTTTCGTCAAAATTCGCTTCGTTGCAGCACGTGTGCCGCAACCTTGTGCTCTCGATTCTCTTACGGCAGGCGAAAACGCAATTTCGCAGACTATACCCTTGGTACCTTACATTATACACATATTTTCCCAATTTGTCAATACATTAGATAGAAAAAGTAATAATATTTAATATATTATATAAATTATCATGTGTGTTTTTAGTTAAAAAGACTAAACAAGTAAACGAGACTATAAAAAGTGAACAAATGAACAAAAGTTTTAAGGTGTAATTATTGCAGCCGTCCTTCGTCAAGCGGGAGGCTTTTTTGTTTTTCGAAAACGTAAAATCGCTTAGAGGCTTACAAGCTCGCAGTTTGGCTCCCCAAGGTGCGAATGAAAATTTGGTATTTGCATTTTGCATTTTCCTTGTGCCCTCGGTTCTCTTACGGCAGGTTTCGAAGACGTAACCAAGCCGACCATATTCAAAAAATTTATTAAGGAGAAAAAACAAAATGAGAAAATCTTCAAAACTTCTCGCAGTCTTGCTGACACTTTGCTTGCTGTTTGGCGCCATCACAGCAGTCTTTGTTTCGGCTGAAGAAGGCGAGGCACAAGATCCATTCAATGTGACCAAGCATTCGGCTAATGATTACTTGGATGAAACAACGACGTCCTATAACGTCAAGGGTGTTGAGAAGGCTACTTACGACTCAACCCGCGAAATCAAAAATCTTAGCTATATAACACTTGATTTCGATATCACATTCACGGGTAATCCTACTGACACCGATACCGGCAGAATCAGAATTTTTAACAAGGTTTCTTATTATGACACAGATGGCACTGCAAAGGGTCATAACAGAACCGGAGGCGCCTTGTACATTTATTGGAACAGCGGCAATCCGGGCATAGGAGGCACCTCAGGGATTTCGACCAACGGAGATCTTAACTGTGTTGATGGAGTATACGATCATATTACGGTTGTTATGAAGCCAAACGCAATAACTTCTGCGACTAACAGTCTTGATGGCTATCAGTTGACGCAGTCAGTTTATATTAACGGTATTCAGACCGGATACAAGATAGCGGCTGCTCCAAACAAGGAGGCAAATATTCTTGGTGTGAAGGCTATGTATAACGGCTTTAGTTTATTAGACGTTACAAATTCCGGCACTGTTAAGATTGAAAACGTTGCGGTTAACCACTACACCGCTAACGATGCAAGTCTTGCTGAATGCGATGCTTATTCGGACGTAACACCTCTCTACAACATTGATGGTTTGGTATATAACGCAAATTACAAAACAGGAAACGAAAATAAGTACATTGAGCTCAGCACCGGTGAGAAATTCTACGTTCCTGCAGGCGCAGCAATCGGCGCAAAGATTACAGACGGTGCTACCGTAACGGTTAAGGGCTTGAACATCGAGGATGTTAACGTTCCTAGCGACGTCGGCAGCTTTACTGTAGTCGAGGACGGAGGAACCTTCTCTCTTTCCGAAATGTCTAGCTTGGGATTTGAGAAGAGCGTTAACGAGGACGACAACACCGTTTATACCAATAAGATTTCTGCCTTGACCGATGATTGCAGCAACGGCGGCACAGAAGCTACCTACAAATTTACAGACCTAACGGGTAATGATAGGTTCGGCTGGGCATATAACAACTCTGCGAAGTCCGCGCACGTTAGCTTAACGTACGAAAATGCTTCTTACGCGCGCATCCACTACACTAAGGGTGCATACGTAGACGGAGCCAGTTACCTAAATCGTAGTGCCGAAGTTGCTTGGAGAGCACACGCAACTTACAGCGCAGCTACCGAGCTTACGAATAACAAATTTATGACGGTTGACTTCGATTTCGGCGCTGATAGATATGCTTATACCTTTATGACAGGCTCGGGCAATACTGCACAAACCCACTACATCACGGCAACAACCCTTGATGAAGCGATAGCTAATCTTGTAGCAGACGGTGTAACGGTAACCCAAGCCGACCTTCTTCGCACTTACACCTTTACGGTGGATGAAGAAACTTATACGACTGAAGCAAGAACCGTTACCGAGGCGATAGCTAATCTTGCAGCAGAGGGCACAACGGTAACAGAAGAGCAAAAAACAAGCGAATCCGAAGGATTTGACCTCGCATTCCCCACCACAGCCGACGGAGCGCTTACGTTTACCTTCCAGTTCGTAGGTTCCTTTGCGGATACTCCCGGTACAGGCATATTTGGCATTTCCAGCAATGATGCATGGCCATTCTTTTCGACAAATTGCAGAGTTTACAAGCTTAACGGAGCTTGGTACATAGGAGCTGCGCTGAATGACACGGTAAATGCGGCTAAGCTTTCAGGCGAGGTTGGCGTATTTGACCACATCACTGTTGTTTTCGAAATAGGTCAGGATGGCGAAACTACCGTTCTCACTCCTCACGTTTACGTTAACGGTGAGTATGAATTCGATGCCAGCAAGGCGAAGGGTACGGTTACTTCCACCGACAAAGTAAAATACGACGCAAAGTATCATCACTTCCAGCAGCTTATGGTTATATTCGGCAAGAATACTACTGAAGCACCTTCGTACAAGATGTGTGACAGATATTCCTTTGCATTCGATAACATGGCTGTTACCTATTACGATGAGGCTGATATTGAATACAACACTACGCTTGACGAAAGCATGGAACTCAGGGAGCCTCTTTACACTCTTGACGGTGTAGTTTACAACGAGGATTACGTAACTCCCAACACCGATACGTATGCAAAGGTTGGAGAAGAAACATACTACGTTGTTAATGCTGCATTCAACAATATCCAAGACGGTGACACCGTTTATCTTTACAAAGCTAAAGCTGAAAACGTTGGATATATCTCTGCTAAGAGTTTCAGCGTAGTATCCGATGGAAATTCAACCTTCACCTCATGGAGATGCATAAATGAGGAGGGCAATAATTACAGGAAGATATTTGACGGTCAGGTTCAGGCTAACGTTTCTATTGATTCGGACGGCTTCAGATTCCATATCTACCTTCCTATCGACAGCTCTCTTCCTGCAAATTGCATTTCCTGGGGCGGCGCTTATTCCAACGCTGCAGCAACCACTGCCGACACTGACTTTAAATCCGGATACAATTTCAATTTCACCCATGCAGGTGTTAATTACTATGTTATTACTTGGAATGCGCGTACCGATATGACCGGTGCTAAAAACGCATACTTTAAGCTTAAGTATAACAACGGAGAGACGGACTTCGATTTGACAGATTGCTTCCGCGGTACCTTCGACCAGATTGCCTATATGACTCGCGCAGCGAAAGAGGCTGAGTGCAGCGGAGAGGATGCGCAGCTCATCCGCGCTATGATGGATTACAAGGTTGCATTTTTGAACTATATCAGCACAGAAGAGAACTATGATGCCGCTGAAAGCATCGGAACAATCAGAGCATTCTATGATATTTATGATGCTCACGAAAACGACTGTGCCTGCGGCACCTACGAGCCCGAAGATAAGGAGCTTACAGAGAAGTACATCAACGTCGGCACAAAGCACGACGGCCTTACTCTGCCTACCGGTATTCAGCTCGCTCTTGGCACAGGTGCAAGTGACCAACGTTTCTATCTCCTCTTCAAGTCAACGCAAGCGTATACCGTGTTTGAGATTGAATATGATAACCTTCGCGGCGAGCGTACAACAGCAACCATAAATTGCGGCGCTAAAGAAGAAGATGCAGAGTACGCGGCGAGCGCGGCTTTGAGCAACATAAAGATGTACAGTATAGACAACGACTTTACGGTTACCGCTTACCAGGGTACTGTCGATAAAGACGGTAACGTAATAAAAGGCGAGCAAATCGGTAATACATTTACGCTTTCTATTGCTGACTTCCCAACTTCTGATGCAAATGAAGGCATGATTACTGCTATCAAGAATCTTGCTGTAGTAGCAGAAAACTACAAGAAATACGTGATAGAACAATAATCACAAGACAGTCTACAAACTAAAAAAATTAATTAAAACAACAAAAAAGCATAACTTGATTGGGCGAAAAAGGCGGTGAAATTCACCGCCTTTTTTGTTGTATAACGAAAACTGCGCGGCTAGGCAAGAGTGAATAATCCGAACTCGCTCTGAATCCTTAATTTTCAGCGCTTTCGGCACTTATCTCTCTTGCAAAGTTTGTACTTGGCTGCGAGAGCCAAGCACCAAAATCAACTAAAAATTAAGGCACAGAGTTCTACGAATTTTCGAGAGAGCGAATTTTCCG
>JAZLAO010000107.1:0-3052 GCA_045613205.1 Eubacteriales bacterium
GGGATTGAGGGTGGTAACGCGGATGTTCTTTTCCTTGAACTGAATAGCCATACCTGCGGAAAGCATATTTACAGCAGCCTTTGCGGTGCAGTAAAGAGGAGCATTTCCGTTAGCGCGCTTTGCAGCCATAGAACCGATAGATATTATCTGTCCGCCAACCTCAGCGTTAACCGCGTTAGCGAAGTGCTTCGAGAAGAGGAATGTGCCCTTTACGTTTACGTCCATAGTGGTCATGTATGCGTCAACAGACATATCCCAGATTTTTGCGGGAATGGAGAGACCTGCAAGGTTAAGAAGAATTTCGGGAGCTCCGAGCTTAGCTGCAGCTTCTTCGACAGCGGCCTTAACCTCTTCCTCCGAGCAAACGTCAACCACCTTGTATACAAGTTCGGTTTTGCCTGCAAGCTTGCCTGCGAGCTCTTCAAGCGCTGCAGCATCGTTTGAGTAAAGAGCGAGCTTTACGCCCTTGTCAGCGAGCATCTCGGAAATTACGCGACCCATACCGCCGCTTGCACCGGTTATTATAGCAACTTTATTCTTCAAGTCTTTCATTGTTAAAAATCTCCTTATGTAATTTGCTTTTTAATTTGTTTTCTGAGTTTTTCGATTAGAAGTAACCGCCGTTACGAACAACCTCGGAGGGAGTCATACCGTTACGGATATTCATCTTGATTTCCTCTTCGTTGTCTGCAATCTTCTCGGTACGGATAAGTACTTCGTATGCGATTTCACGAGGAATTACGAGAACACCGTCGATATCGCCGAAGAGAATATCACCGGGATAGATGATAACGCCGCCTATCTGAACGGGAATCTGATAGTCGTACATACGGAATCTACCAAGCATACCGTTGGATGAGCGGTAACGGCAGAATACGGGGAAGTTCTGAGCAAGAACGAGGTGAGTATCACGAACACCGCCGTCAACGATAGCACCGCGGCATCCGCGAGCCTTTGCAGCCATAGTCATGATTTCGCCCCACTGTGCAGACTGGTCGTCACCGCAGGTGTCCCATACTGCAACGGTGTCTTCACCGAGAGCCTCAAGCATGTCAGCACGCTTTTCCATCTCTCCTTCAAGAGTAAGGTTCTTCGAGCCCTTGATGGTGAAGGCTACACCGCAAACGTGCATATGCTCACGGAGGGGAAGGATGTTGTTGGGAAGCGTCTGCTCGATGTAACCCATCTCGCGAAGCACGTCGTTAACGGCGGGAGTCCAGGTCTTCTCGTAGCGGTCGCAGAGTTCCTTCTCGGAAATTGGAAGTTGTGCAAGTTCTTTTTTTGCAGATTCTTTAATCATAGTTAAAGCTCCTTTGTAAAAAAATAATTTATAAAATTTAAAATCATTACTTGAATTGTGGTGTGGGTTGTGATACAATAAATCCACAGGGGGTGGCTTGTATGAACGCAAATCAGAATATGGACATTCAGGTGACGTCGATAGACTTCGTAATTTACCGAAAGTCCACTTCTAAGTGGAGAGTTATTTCACGCACGAGCAGAGGCTGCTGCGTGATTGCCTACGCTCAAAGCGGCGGTGCTTCTTATACCGTGGGTGAGGACACCTTCCAATTAAAAAAGGGAAACGTACTTTTTATCAAAGAGGGCGCGAGGTATAGAGGAAACGCCGATGCTGAAAATCCGTGGGCGTTCTTCGGAATAGGCTTTTGCGTTGAAGCCGGGGACGAGGAAACCGAGAAGCTGCTTTCCGAGCTTCCGAACGTTTTTCGCTCAAGCGACAGCTCGCAGATGGCGGCAAATTTCGCTGAGCTCTATAGAGTATGGTCAACGAAGAGTACCGGATATTTAATAAAATGCCGAAGCCTGATTCTCGATATTATATATATGCTTCTGAGTGATGAGTTCCGTCGCGGAAAATCCAGCGCACATTACGGCAAGATAGAACAAATAGTCGACATGATGCGAGAGAATTGTGATAAGACATATTCCCTCGACGAGCTTTGTAAGATATCCGGATTGTCGTCCTCCCATTTCCGAATGCTGTTTAAGGAAATGACCGGGCTGTCCGTGGTTCAGTTCCAAAATCGGCTCAAAATTGACCGAGCAAAAGACCTTATCCTCAGCGGCAACTGTAACGTAACCGAGGCTGCAAACGCTGTAGGCTTCAGCAATGTTTACTATTTTTCGCGTATGTTCAGAAAGCTGACGGGGAAAAATCCGTCGGAATATCTTAAGATTTGATTAGCAACTATCTACATTTTACCAAGTATTGCAGTGCGAAACAATGCACAATATGACGTGATTTATACTTTTTGACGATATCAAGACAGTTATACACCTATATAATAGCATAAATAATAAATAAAAGCAACTCCAAAGTAACAAAAAATAAAAAAATAAAAATTAAGCCAATACCGCAAAAATATGAAAAGAGCAGATGCACGACTGAGAATGTGTACATCCGCTCTTTTTTTATCAGTCTATTCTGTTAGCCGAGGTGTAAAGCTGGGTGGTGTTTGCCATATAGGGAATTCCCTCGGTTGCCTTGGGGTAGGGAAGAATCTTTTCTTCAAGCTCGGGAATCGAATCTATATTGCCCGCAACATAGTCGAGAAGTCTTCTTCTGCAAGCATCGGTTCTATGTATGATTCCTCCATGCATACGGTCCTGAATATCATAGCCGCAGGGCTTGTTTTCGTAAAACCACATCTTTTCTGCCGCACGGGTGTAGACCTTGAGCCTTTTTGCAACCCAAACGTATTCATTTTCAGCAAGACGCTTGAGTTCTTCCTTATCACCCTCAACGTAAGCGGCTCTCGTGCGCACGCCGAGATCATACTTGTATTCAAGTACGTCGCAAAGCTTTGCTGCAGCATCGAAGAGAATTGCATATTTGCGGCTCTTTTTCGCTACGCCGCGAAGCTCGTCGGCAATTTTCTTGTATTTAGCGCCGTCACCGAGCGTTACGGTGTAATCAAGGAAGCCGTTAAAGTAGTCGGAGTAAAGCATATACTTCGAGGGGTTGACCTCGTTGCCGTATTTCCAAACGTATCCGTTTATCTCGTTGGGCTTATCGATTTTCATGAAATCG
>JAZLAO010000108.1:0-3076 GCA_045613205.1 Eubacteriales bacterium
AGTTCATGATGTTTACCCTCGGCATGAATTCTCGTTATCTTCAACGCTTCCTCGTAATTATCCGTGCTTTTCTTGTTAGCGGGCAGCTTGAGCTCCTGTTTGCCAAACGAAATGCCCTCTGCATCTATTTCTTGCATGAGCATATAGTTTTTTAGCACGGCTCCCGCAAGAACCTGACCGACCTGCTTTGCTTTGTTAAGCGTTTCGCCTGCGTTTTCGTTATCCTCGGCAAGAAATTTCTTCTCAGCCTCGGACGGATTTCGGTTTATCTGGCAAATATCGCCTTGCGCTGACTGAATAAACACACAGTTCACATCGCCAATAGCTTTTTCTACTATTGAACACAAAACCCCGGGGAAGTCGGCAGATATTTTTCTTACGTGCGCAGTCGTTGCATGTAAAGCATAATTTACAAAACAGATATCTTTTTCGCCTTTGCGCTCTATTTTTAATATCTTGACTGTTTCGTTCGGCGTTCCGAGAGCCTCGAGGACGTCGGTGTTATCCGGAATAGGACAGCAGGTTATCGGGTCACCGCTCGAGTTCCAATCCATTCCCGGATTCGTGGCAACGCTTCCGTCGCGAAGCCTATAACGCCTTATATGAGCAATTCCCTCCGCCTTGTCGGTAGCCGTGTAAAATTTTGCGGGTGCAAGATTTTCAAACGACAGCCTTGCCGCCTCGCATATTTTTTCGGTCACAAAATCACAATACTCAGAGACGAGCTTTATATCCTCAGCACAGTAGCCGTTTGCCTCCGCTATTTTTACCGATGCCATAGGACCCGCATGGGTGTGAGTGCAGGTAAGCATTATAGAGTCAATATCGATGCCGCACTCCTCTGATATGCGGATTCTTGAAGCATCGTTTACCTCGGTACTCATATAACATAGGTCGAGCGAGATTAAAAGTGCTCTCTTTTCACCGTCATAAAAGGAGGTGGCCCGCGCATACAAATCATCAAGAACCCCGGTTGTATGCTTAAGCTCCATAGTTCCCGCCATAATTGAGCCTAGCTTCGGGGTTATGCAAACCTTAGAAAAACCACATTCCATATAGTTTCAAATTCTCCTAACTGTTAATAGTATCATACCCATAAACATTTTATCACAATTGGAGGGACGGTGTAAATGGAATTTTAAAACCAATACCCCTAAATTATTAACATAATGCGATTAAAATTTGCATTTTTATCTTAACTGCAACTACACCGCCATTATAAATAATTGCAAACGCATCGCCAACCTTTATATTTTAAATTGTAAAAGCATGGCGAAAAGCCTCCCCCGGCACAAACAACTCCACCGAGAGAGGCTTTTGGTTAGCCGTAAGGTGCGAAGCAGTTTTAAAAGAATAGATTTTTTCATAGACGAGCCAAAATTTGAGAGAAATATGCGGGATTTCCAAAAATTTAGGTGATGTATATGGGAAAATCTATCTTTTAAAACCTTATGTGTTCGATTCTCTTACGGCTAAGCATCAAAATCAATATAATAGAGATTGCCGTGAGCGTCACTGTAATAGCAATCACCGTTATAGAAATCTATAAATTCGGGTTCTCTTAAATACCCCATATCCATAAGGTCTATATAAACCTCTGCTTTGGTGCGGGTATCAATTATCCGTATTGCAGGGCGGTTCTTTTCATCGTTTTGGAAGCCCTCGGTGGAATATATCTTTCCACCGTGGAATATTGCCCCCTGAATATAACGGTGATATGCGGTATCAAAATACTCCTTTATATCTTCAGCTCCGAGAACCACCTTTTTCACACCGAATCTCACATCAATCTCGCCCTCTTTGCAAGACGGCAAATCGAATTTAAAATATCTTGTTCCGAGCTCTTCGTTTCTCATTACGAACGCATAATAAGAACGGGTGTCGTTATCAATGACAAAATTACCGTACGGACGGTCACAGTGCTTATCGGGATACGCCTGCCAAAGTTCAGAATTTTCGTAAAATCCTATTTGAATCAGTTGCACGAGGGTTGATTTGAATTCGTTTTTATCGCGCTGTATACGGTAGACGCAGCAAACGCCAATAAGCTTATCCTCTTCGTTTGCATAGTTGTTGTAAATGTTTGTATAGAGCAGCGGATATTCGTCATCTTTGTCGTAAAACTCGCATCCGAAGCAAACGGCATTGCTGTGCGGAGCTATCAAGTCGGACAAATCAAGCTTGAAGGAAGCAATCAGACTCAGCTCACAAACGCCCTCTCCGCCAATCATCGAAAGGTCATATACCGCGCAATCGCCTTTGCTGCTGAAACGAAAAAGCTCAGAGCCGTAAATCGCGCCGTCCTGTCCGCCTTCGGTTTTTGCTACTTGTTTAATTCGCATAATAGTCTACCATCTTAAATTTTCCTTATGTTTTTTTCACCGAGATAGCCGAAACCTGCGGCGGATAGCTCATCATTACCTGACCATTGTAGGTAATTACAAGCGTGTCACCGACCTTTATATCAGCCTTTGAAATCTTATCTCCGTTCTTATCAAGAAAAACGGTTTCCGTTGAGGTAATTATCCAGAAAGGCCCCGTCGCATATTCAGCCTCGGTGACGTTTACCTCTATTTTTTCACCCAAAGCGGTTACAACCGCTTTCATCTCAAAGCCAGCAGTCATATTATCGTCCTCCGCGTCGCCACACGCAAAAAGCAAGGGCAACAGTAAAAGCAAGGCTAAAAAACCTAATTTTTTCATATATTTTTCCTCTGCCGTCAATATATTAACATTATAGCATCTACCGTTATATTATGTCAATATATTTAGTCTGTCGGCTTGCTAAATTTTTAGTTTTGTATTTGTTGGAATATTAGGAATTAACATAAAAAACGAAGCGGCAAACCTTGAGGAAAGGTGTACCGCCTCGGTGTTTTTTTATCAAGCTTTTATCTTCATTTTGCTGTAGAGAATAATGCTGAGAACAATCTCAATTATTGCAACCGCAAAGATTATCGAGATAACCACGATCATCGGATACTTTAAGAGGATTGCCGCGAACGCAAGTCCTGTGCCTGCCGTTCCGATTTTCACACCGAATGCCAGCATCGTAAGAAGCGTCTGATGCGATTCC
>JAZLAO010000109.1:0-6327 GCA_045613205.1 Eubacteriales bacterium
AACGCCGAAGCCCTGAAGCGTTATAGCCACCGCTGATGGCAGAGGCACCGTTATGAATGCACAAACGGCAATAAGCGCTGTTGCGAGAGCGGTATACACAAGTCTTTTTAACTCGTTTGACGTACTGCTGCGCATTAAATCCTATGCCCTTTCAAGATATTCTATAATAAGAAGATAGTTTCTCATTATATGGAAGGGATCCTTTACGGGAAGCGCGACTATGCGATTCTCGGGAGAGCCGTCGCGCGCTCTTATTTGTATCCACTCTCCCCTACCGTTCTCACGGTTCGGGAAGGTGCTGAAGGTATACTCCTTTATCCTCGGATACCAGGCGGAGATCTCGGGATCGTCACCGAAGAGAAGAGTTGAATAAAGCGCCTCCGAATGTACCCACCAGAGCTTTGAGCCGTTGTCATCGGTGGTCTTTTTTACCATAGGCTCGGTCGGATCGGGTATCGTTCCGCGAGGATCGCCCCCCTCCATATCAGCAAACAGACGAATGCCCGAATACTCACCGTCCCAGCCGAGACGGAGCGCGTTTTTAAGAACGCGGAGCGTTTTTTCGTGTCTTTCTCTGTCACCGAAGCGCGACCATTCGTCCTCCATAAACCAGCAATCCTCTATAGTATGACCGGGGTTTACGTATCTTCCTATCTGGCTTTCGTTATCAAACGTGCCGTCAACTCTTACCATTTCGTGAAGGATATTGTTTTCGTCGGTAAAGCTGTCAAGAGTGTCCTTGGCATACTCGTATGCCTGCTTCGAAATCTCCTGTGCATCGGGGTGGTAAAGCACCGCCATTGCATCAGCCAGAGTTCTTGCAGTATTCGTAAGTATCATCGTTATTCCGTGAGTGCGGTAGCCGTTAGGCACGGGGTAAGGGTCGGTGCGGAAATTGCCCGATTCTACTCTTTCTCTGGTATGCAAATAGAGGTCGAGAGAAAAGGCAAGCGCATCGTAATCCTTTTTATAAGCGGCGTATTCCGCAGTACCGAGTATAACGAAGCAGTCCGCATAAAAGCTTGCGTCGTATACTCCGCCCGAGAGCTTTATATTTCCCTCTCTGTCGGTTAAAAATACGCAGTTACCGTTTTCGAGTCTTGACTTTGACATAAGGAACTCTGCCGTTTTGTCGGCAAGTGCGGAGAGCTTTTCAAATCTTTCACCGCTCAACTCTGCGTGCTTAAGAAGTCTGGAGAGCACCCAAAGCATCCTGCCCTGACTCCATATATATTTGTCCTTTGAAAGAAGCTCGGAGCCATCGTTGGAAAAGCAGGTAAAAACCCCGCCAAACTCCTCGTCGGGTGTGTATTTTTCCCAGAACGGAAGAACCTTTTCATAAAGCTCTCGGCGGTAAAATTCAAGCTCGGATTTCTTATTAATCATTCTTTACGACCTCGATTTCATATATTTTGTATTTTTCGAAAAGAAGTACCGATTGTTCTGTTACTATCTCTCCACTGACTACTATCGGCACTGCCGGCGGACAGGATACCGTAGGCGCGGCACATATTTTTCCTATTGCCTCCCTGACGGGCAGGATTTCGCGCTCCGAAAAAACAGCATCTCGAATAGACATCTTTTTCGGGGCGTTAATTTCTATATTTATCTTTTTCTTTGCTATCTTTGCCTTTTTTAAAAGGCTATTCAAAGAGGAAATAAGCCTCTCATAATCCGAGTCGCAGTTTTCAGGGCTTGCCATAAGCACCAGATATTCTTCGTCAAAAAACTCGGCCTCAATTCCCGCTGCCGAAAGATGCGAGGCAATATCAAATCCCGTATAACCGTATTCGTTTGCATCTATTACTATCTTTAATGGCTCTGTATCAAGAAGGGAAAATCCCGCAGCCGAAAGCCTCGATTTTACCCATTCAATTTTAGAAACGGTGTCCGAAAGCTTCCTGTCATAGCCGTCCGAAAGATACGCATTGCACAAGTCGAGAGATTCGAGTATAAGGTATGACGGACTCGTCGAAGCAAATAGCGAAAGCATACGTCGAGCTGACTCGAGATATTTTTTAGATGCTTTTTTTGACACGTGAAGATATGCACCGCCCGTGAGGCACGGAAGAGTTTTATGAGCCGAGTCGCAGCACATATCGGCCCCGAGCGCTATCGGGTGGCGCGACGGAGATAAGAAGTTAAGGTATGCGCCGTGTGCGTTATCGACGAGAAGCGGCACACCGTATTTTTTGCAAGCAGCCGCTATTCCACAAACGTCGGAGATGTTTCCGAGATAATCGGGTGAGGTTATAAATACACAGGATACGTCCTTATTTTCGGAAAGCGCCCTTTCGACCTCGCTTTTAGTCAGTGCGGCAGAACAGAGATGCTCCGAGCCTTCGGGATACATCCACACAATATCGACGTCAAGAAGCGCTGCGGCATATATAAGCGACTTATGAGCCCCTCTGCCCGCGAGTATTACGGGATTTTTCTTTCCTACGGTGGCAAGCGCAAGCATAGCTTTGATAACAAGAGTTGAGCCCTCGGTCGAATAAAAGCTGTGAGCCGTACCGAAAAGAGAAGAAGCAATATCCTCACTCTCGGAAATTATGCCGTTTGCCGAGTAAAGCGTATCTGCGCCTGTAATCTCGGTTATATCGTACCCCTCAATTCCGAGAGAGCCCTTACCCTTATGCCCCGGCATATGAAAGCGGGCAGAGTTTTTATCGGCATAGGCTTTTACAAAATCATAGATGGGTGTTTTCATTTATTCGTTGTTTTCTTCAGCTTCAGCTTCGGAAACCTTTATCATTACCGCGCACTCAATTCTCTTTTTAAAGAGCTCGCAGCCGTATCGGTAAACACCGCTTATACTGCCTGTCGCGTGATAGGAGTTTGCTGCGCATCCGCCCGAGCAATAAAGCTTCGCCCAACAGTCACGGCATTCCTCGCGTGCGTATGCATTGCAAGAGCGGAACTCGTCCTGAATTTCGGTGTTTTTAATTCCGTCCCATATGTTTCCGAGACTGTATTTTTCGTCGCCCACAAACTGATGGCACGGATAGAGCTCGCCCCAAGGTGTTACCGAGACGTATTCCGTTCCCGAGCCGCATCCTGTTATACGCTTATAGATACAAGGACCGTTCTTAAGGTCAAGCATATAGTGGTAGAAGGTAAAGGGTCTGCCCTCTTTTTTGCGCTTTATCATTTCCTTTGCAAGTATTTCATACTGCTCGAAAAGCTTAGGCAAATCCTCCTCGGTGAGCGCGTATGGGTCGCCCGGAGGACAAACTACCGGCTCCATACTGAGCTCGGTGAATCCAAGGTCAGCCATATGCAAAATATCGTTCGTAAAGTCTACGTTGTTGTGTGTATATGTACCGCGGACGTAGTAATTTTTGCCGCCTCTCGCTTCCACAAGCTTTTTGAACTTGGGAACTATGACGTCGTAGCTTCCCCTGCCGGCGTAATCCTTGCGAAAATGGTCGTTTACCTCTTTTCTTCCGTCAAGGCTTAAAACGACGTTTGACATTTCCTTGTTAAGAAAATCTATTACCTCGTCGTCTATAAGCATTCCGTTGGTGGTGAGGGTAAAGCGGAAGTTTTTGTTATGCTCCTTTTCAATGCTTCTGGCATATGCTACAAGCCTCTTTACCACGTCCCAGTTCATAAGCGGCTCACCGCCGAAAAAGTCAACCTCAAGATTTCTTCTTGTTCCCGATTTTTCAATAAGGAAATCAAATGCTCGCTTACCAACCTCGTAGCTCATTATTGCCCGCTCACCCTGATACTTTCCCTGACTTGCAAAGCAATAGGAGCAGTTGAGATTGCAGGTGTGAGCTATATGAAGGCACATAGCCTTAATTACGTTTGAATTGTTTTTGTATTCGTAGGCAAGCTTTTCAAACTTGTCCTCGGTAAAGAGCTTCCCCGCTGCCTCAAGGGCTCTGACGTCCTCAATGCAGGCAAGAACGTCCTCCTCGGTTACTCCGTCAAGATGTCCGTACCTTGAAAGAATTTCCGAAACTATTTTTTCGGGAGCTTCGCTCTTATACATTGCAATTATATCGTAAGCTACCTCATCAACTGTGTGTACAGAGCCGCTTACTGTATCAAGGATTATATTATATCCGTTTAGCTTATACTGATGAACCATTTTTCTCTCCTGTAGATTTAACAATAAACGCTGCCCTTTTATCAAGGCAGCGTTTATAGCCGAATTACTTGCTCTGATTTTCGCACTGCTGATTAGCAACGCCGCAAGAAGTTTTGCAAGCAGACTGACAGGAGGTCTGGCATTCGCCGCATCCACCGCTGTGAGCAGTCTTTGCGATATCCTTAGTTTCAATTGTCTTAATTCTGTTCATTGGTTTATCCTCTTTGGAAAAATATTTTTGTTGAGTTCATTATATCACAACGCGCAAATCTTGTCAATAGATTTAAATTTATTTTTCCTCTTTTATTAAATAAAAGGTATATTAGTGGGCATTATCAGGATATAATCATTTTGTAAGAAAACAAAAAAGGGGTTTTTATGCAAAGAACAGAGATTTTTTTATCAAGCATTAAGGACGTACGCGATTTCGTCAATATGGTTATACTCATAGGCTATGACGTAGACCTTATGCAAGGTAAATACGTTATTGACGCAAAATCGGTTATGGGAATATTCGCACTCGACCTAATGACACCGATAACGGTTATAGCACACAGCGAAAACACAGCGGATTTTTTCGAAAAGCTGGAAAGATTCAAAAGAAAGGAAATAACAACTTAATTTAACAATTCGGTTGACAAACCTGTTTTCTTTTGCTATAATCTATTTACTGAGAACATTAAGGAGTGCAAAAATGAACAAGACCGAAATTATTTTGTCAAACATTCAGGACGTAAGAGATTTTGTCAACATCGTCGTGCTTCTGGAGTATGAGGTTGACCTTGCTCAAGGCAGATATCTTATTGATGCTAAATCTATAATGGGTATCTTCTCTCTTGACCTTCTCTCGCCCATCACCGTCATCGCTCACACCGAGTACGCTGACGATTTCTTTGCTAAGATTGAGAAATTCAAGGCATAAGGGGCGATTGTTTAGGCGCAACCCAAATGACCTAAAAAGCCCCGCGGGGCTTTTTTTAATTCAAATCTTAAAGGATAACCGCATGAAAATCATAATTACCGGCTGTGCCGGATTTATTGGAATAAATTTTTTAAGGCTCACCCTTGACGAGCATCCCGAGGACGAGATTGTCGGAATCGACTCGCTGACATATGCCGCGAACATCCGTGAGCTTGAAAAAATAAAGGGGCATCCGAATTTCAAATTTTATAAAAGCGATATTTGTGACACAGAGAAGATAGAGGAAATATTTCACCTGGAAAAGCCGGATACCGTGATAAATTTTGCGGCAGAAAGCCACGTTGATAACTCTATCTCAAATCCCGCACTCTTCATAAAGACAAACGTGCTCGGCACGCAGGTGTTGCTTGATGCCTCGCTGAAATACGGTGCAAAGAGATTTCACCAGGTATCTACCGACGAGGTTTACGGAGATATGCCGACTGGCTCCTCGGAGCTTTTTGACGAGGAGTCACCGCTGAGGCCCTCCTCCCCATACAGCGCGAGCAAGGCCTCAGCCGACCTTTTGGCGCTTGCGTACAAAAAAACACACGGGCTTTCTGTTTCGATAAGCCGCTCATCGAATAACTACGGAGCATATCAGCACACGGAAAAATTTATTCCAAAAGCTGTAACTGCTGCAGTAACGGACAAGCCTATTGAGATTTACGGGGACGGCTCGAACGTACGAAACTGGATATGGGTAGAAGATAACTGCCGCGCAATCGACGCGATAGTAAGGCGCGGACGCGACGGCGAAATATACAACGTCGGCGGTGATATTTACCTATCTAACCTTGAGCTTGCAAGGTGTATTCTTAAAGAGCTTCAAAAAAGCGAAGAGCTTATCAAATTCGTCACCGACCGCAAGGGACACGACAGAAAATACGCAATAGATTCCTCGAAAATCAAAAATGAGCTTTCCTGGTCGGAGAAAATGTCTTTTAATGAGGGGCTCTCCAAAACGATAGCTTATTTCAAAAAATAAAAATAACCGAGAAGTCAGCTTTTATTTCTGATTTCTCGGCATTTTTATTTGAATTTAATCTTCGGTTTTTCTAAAGCGTCTGTTCATAAAGTATACAACAATTAAGGTAATCAAGGAAATCACCGCAACGACGACCCACAGCATTTTTACCGCCTGCCAGCCGTGCGCCTCTGAGATTTTAAGCACGACATAGCTGCTCATCGCCAAGGCAAAGCTCGCCGCCGCATTGCTTATTCCCGCTGCAGTTCCGTTCTTTCCGTACCTTACGAATCTCGC
>JAZLAO010000110.1:0-6996 GCA_045613205.1 Eubacteriales bacterium
GTACCTATGTGAGAGCCGTAAAGAGGCTCGCCGAGGAGCCAGAGCATAACGTCGATGTAATGACAGCCGTGGCTGAAAAGCTGACCTCCGCCAAGTCTTGAGGATATAAGCCACTGACGGTTGTGGGGATCGTCATAGGTAATGTCGCTTCCCGTGAGCTGCTCGGTCCATATGGACATCTGGAATACGTTACCGTATTTGCCCGACTCCATAAATTCCTTGAGTTTTCTGACACCCTGCCAGTATCTTACGGGATATGCGCACATGAGCTTAACTTTGTGCTCCTCGCAGGTTTCGATAAGCTTCAGGCATTCAGCTTCGCTGTTGCAAAGCGGCTTTTCCATAAGTATGTGCTTATTATTTATTGCGAAGAACATTCCGCACTCAAAGTGAAGGTCGTGGGGGAGTGCGATCAAAACTGCATCAACGTCGTCTACCATATCTCTCCAGTTGGTGTATACGGCGGGGTTGTTGCCGAGTGAGTTGGCAACCTCTACCGCATTGTCGCGGAGTACGTCGCAAACTGCAACGAATTCGGCGTTCTCAACCTTATCAACGCCCTTAAGATGCTGTGCCATCATTCTTCCGCAGCCTATAAGGCCCATTCTGAGTTTTTTCATTTTAAAAATCCTTTCTTGACTTTTGTTTTAGTGTAATGTATAATGGTTTCGTAATCTTATTACAGTTTTATTTTAGCACACAGATGTAAAAAAGTATTTAGAATATTAGCCAAAAATTTGCACTATCGGGTTAAATTTCGAGAAACAAGGAGGGGAGCCTGTGACGGAATACGTAAGTGTAAAAATTTCGGACACTTTTGCGGTCAACGGAATATATACGCTTTTTAAACGCGATTTTGACGTTACCGCGTCGAGCGGAGGGATTGACGTTCACGATTTTCCTGAAATTATATATATGACCTCGGGCTCAAGACACCTTGCGATAGACGGCTCGGAAAAGGAGCTTTGCTCGGGGCAGATTATCGTTTATGCTCCCGGCTCGCCTCACGGGTGGGTGACCCCCGGCAGCTGTTCGGTTGCAATAGTAAGCTTTGATGCCGACTTAAACGCGTTAAGTCCGCTTTATAACCGCCCGATTACGTTAAACGGAAAGCAGAGAAATCTGCTCGACGAGATATTCGACGACGGATGCAAGTGCTTTAAGAGTCGTATTGAAAAAAGCGAGCTTCACGGTATGGTTTTGACCGATGACGCGGACGAGCGCACTCTTTACGGAATTAAAAAGCGGCTCGAGCTGTTTCTCATAGATGTTTTGAAAACAGAGGGCGAAAAAGCAGGATACAAAAAATCATCCTCGGTAAGCCGCGATTTTGATGAGGTACTCCGTTTCTTGCGAGAGAGAGTCAACGAAACTCTTACCGTCAGCGAAATAGCCGACGGATGCTGTATGAGTGTTTCAAAACTTAAATATCTTTTTCGCGATAATTACGGCGGCGGTGTAATAGATTGCTTCAATACGATGAAAATCGAGCGGGCAAAGGAGCTTATACGGAAACGCGAGCTTAATTTCAGCGAAATAGCCGAGTCGCTTTCCTTTAAATCCCTCCATTATTTCTCACGCTACTTTAAAAAAAGCACGGGAATGACACCGTCGGAGTATCTGAAAAGAAATTAAAAGAAATAGTCTATATTTTTCTTGACATACGCAGCCAAAAATGATAAAATTAAAATGGAAATCCAAATTTTGAGATAAATAATATATTAAGGAGAATAAACCAATGGCAAACACACAGAAATTCAGCCTTGAGGGTAAGGTAGCTCTTATTACGGGCGCGTCTTACGGAATCGGCTTTGCAATTGCAAAGGGAATGGCAAAGGCCGGAGCAAAAATCGTATTTAACGATCTTAAGCAGGAATTTGTTGACAGAGGCCTTGCAAACTATAAGGAGGCAGGCATTGAGGCAAAGGGATACGTTTGCGACGTAACCGATGAGGACGCTGTAAACGAGCTCGTAGCAAAGATTGAAAAGGAAGTCGGAAATATAGATATCCTCGTTAACAACGCAGGTATCATTAAGAGAATTCCCATGATTGAAATGAAGGCTTCCGAGTTCAGACAGGTTATCGACGTTGACCTTAACGCTCCCTTTATCGTAGCAAAGGCTGTTCTTCCCACTATGATTAAGATGGGTCACGGAAAGATTATCAACATCTGCTCTATGATGAGTGAATTCGGCCGCGAGACCGTATCTGCTTACGCTTCAGCAAAGGGCGGACTTAAAATGCTCACCAGAAACATCGCATCCGAGTACGGTCAGTATAACATTCAGTGCAACGGTATCGGCCCGGGTTACATAGCAACTTCTCAGACTGCTCCTCTTCGTGAAAAGCAGCCCGACGGTTCGAAGCATCCCTTTGACAGCTTCATAACCGATTCCAAGACTCCCGCAGGCAGATGGGGCAATCCCGAGGACCTCGAGGGACCCGCAGTATTCCTTGCATCTGAAGCTTCGGATTTTGTTAACGGACAGATTCTCTACGTTGACGGTGGAATACAGGCATACTTCGGTAAGCAGCCCTAAATCGTGGGTATAAATTTCGAAATACTGCGTTGTCGGCTGACGCAATCGGCTCGACGTAGGTAACTACGCCTTCGCCTCTATTGCAGCCTTACGCCTAGCCTTTCGAAATTTCTCCTCGCCAAAACTTCAATTTTTACATTGTAAATAGAAAGACACGAGTAGGTCAAATCTTACTCGTGTCTTTTTATTTTTCATTTCTTTCTTCTGCGTTCTTTGCGGCGGTCGCGAAATTCATTGATTTTTAGCTTTATCAATATCTTAGCTTTCTTCTATAGCTTTGTCGATTTGCACCGATACCGCCTCTGTCAATGCGCGCTTGAAAAGTTCGATTTCTTCCTCTGACACACTCTTGCGAATATTCGCCCAGGATTTATCTTCATTGTTGTTGCTCATTTTTATCCTCCGCAGGTGGTGCGTCCCTTTAAAATCAAAAAGTGCGGCAACCGAAGCTACCGCACCGAAAAACGCAAACTCCAATTGTCGCCAAACAAATTTCAAGTATAGCTAAACTCAACACCACTACCTGCGGAATTCGCATTTTTGCCAAATTCATTTGTAGTAGTGTTAAATTTTTGAAAGGGTATAATACACCCAAAAGATAAAAATATCGCTATACGAAAAAATATGAAATTTGTTTGGCACTTTCATTCTATCACAAAAAAACAGTTTTGTAAATAGAATCATAAAAAATCTGCAATAAATTATTATTTTTATAGTCTCGATGGGTTGAGTTAAAAAACTGACACCGTAGGATAGTCGGTGTCAGTTTTGAGAAAAATTATTCTTATCTTACAACACTCTGAAAGGCAACCGCTTTCCCAAGAATCTTTATCGAATTTAATTCTTCATTAATATATACAAGCGGGGCGTATCTCGGGTTTTCGGGGGAAAGAATTATTTTCGATTCGTCGGGATAATAGTATACTCTTTTGAGAGTTGCTTCGTCATTTATTATTACAGCCGCGATTTCACCGTTGTCAACTGTATCTTGCTCGCGGATGAATACGAGGTCTCCGTCATATATCCGCGCTCCTATCATAGAGTCGCCCTTCGCTCTTAAGCAGAAGTTTGCATCAACGTCAGAATTTATCGAAACGAAGCTGCCGTATTCTTCATTTGCGTATATAGGCTCGCCGCAGGCAATAGTGCCGATAAGAGGAAGATTCTTTTTTTTTATCGGTAAAACGTTATCATATGAATACATGTTTTCTTCCCAGCCCATGAGCTCTGACGGGGAAACTCCAAGCACCGCTGCAAGTTTTTTGATTTTTTCGTGAGGGATATTTGCTATAACACCGTTTTCGTATCTGTGAATGGTTTGTTTGCTTGTTTCAAGCTTTTCTGCAAGCTCCTCAAGCGTCATATCTGCCTTGCGGCGAAGCTCTTTTAATCTGTTTGCGACCATAATAGTATCTGCCTTTCATTAGGTCTTTTTATCACTTATAGATAGGTTTCGACAAGATTAGACCTTATTACTCATATTATAACACAAAGTCACTTAATATGCAATAGGATTTTGAATTTTTTTGAAAAATCACTTGACAAGTGACTTTTCTTATGCTACAATTGTCACGTGACAAGTTACTTTTTAGGTGACCAGAAGAAAAAATAAACACAATAAGTGACAAGGAGGAAAAATGTACAGAACTTTCGACACAGTTAACGGTATGCCGGCAAGAATATACCGCACGCCCGCTGAAATTAAAGACGACATTCGGAAAATATCTTATGCAATAAAAGAAACGAGCTCTATGTTAAATATACGCGATTTGCTCGTTAATATTCTCACAAGTGAGTTTGCGGACAAGCCCGAGCGGCTGATACCCGAGCTTGAGGAGGCAATCTCGGAGGCGAGATGGGCGCTGGACAGCCTTAATAAATTAAAGGAAGAGCTTGACTCGCTTGAGGATGAGCTTCAGGAAGTAAGATGGCTATTTGGAAGATAGAAAACGGACTTGATTTGCTCGTTACCGCGCTGTGTCTTGATTACACGCGCAGACAAAAAGCGATAGAACGAGGCTCTGTATCACGGCGGATAGATACCGAATTTCGTTACTATAATTTTAAGATATTTGACGCTGCAGCAGCGGTGGTGGGTGAAAAATTTGCCGAATTATACATAGAGGAAATAGGGAAGCGTACAGGATACGCGCAATCTAAAATCGATTGCGCAAGCGAAATTACATATAAGGAATACAAAAGGAGAATCAAAGAAAATATTGCAAAAAAGCTCCATCTTTCCGATTAAATTTTTTCTGCATACAAACACCGACAATATTTTACTATTCCTGTGTGTTAAAATTTTGAAAGAACAGTAAGGACGTTTAAGGTTAGGAGAAATAAAAATGCAAAACAGCGTAGAATTTTCCGAAAGCGGAAGAGTGCTCACCGCGAAACTTATGGGTGAGATAGACCACCATCTTGCAAAGGAGCAAAGGGAAGCGATAGACTCAATGCTCTTCAGAAAAAAACCCGAGCTTTTAGTGCTTGATTTTTCATCGGTTAAATTTATGGATTCCTCGGGAATAGGGCTTATAATCGGCAGGGCAGACGTTGCCGAGGGACTTAATTCTCAAATAAGCGTGAAGGGGCTTTCAAGAACCCTTAAAAAGCTAGTCAAGCTGTCCGGCGTTGAAAAGCTCAAAAATCTTACGGTAGAGGACTAAGGAGAATAAAATGAAAAGAATCATAAATGAAATGAAATTAAGACTTCCCGCAAAGAGTGTAAACGAGGGTGTTTGCAGAGCCATAATATCTGCATTTTCCGCTGAGCTTAATCCGACGGTTGAGGAGCTTGGCGATTTAAGATGCGCTGTCAGCGAAGCAGTAACTAACTGCATAGTACACGGCTACAAGGATAGGGAGAATAGCGACACCGCCTACATATACATATCCGTTCGTCTTTACGATACAAGGGAAATAAGCGTTGAGATATCCGATAACGGTTGCGGTATAGAGGACGTCAGCCGTGCAATGACACCGATGTATACTACAGGAGATGCGGGCGAGCGGTGCGGAATGGGCTTTCTCGTTATGGAGAGCTTCACCGATTCCCTTACGGTGAAGAGTAAGGTCGGCAAGGGAACGACCGTATTAATGAGGAAAATATTAAAACCCTGACCGATGGCGGAGAGTATGATAACAGAACAACGAAGTCTGTATGACAAAAATCTTGACCTTATACGGAAATATCGCGCAGGGGACGGTGATGCGGGAGAAGAGCTTGCAACCCTTAATAAGCCTCTTGTCTATAACATAGCGGCTAGATTCACAGGGCGCGGCATAGATATGGATGAGCTCGTTGAAATGGGAACTATAGGACTTGTCAAGGCAATAAACACCTTCGACTTTTCCCGCGAGTGCGCTTTTTCGACATATGCAGTACCTTTGATTTTTGGTGAAATACGCCGTTTTTTGCGTGACGACGGAATGATAAAGGTATCACGCGAAAACAAAAGGCTTTCAGCTCTTCTTAACGCTGAACGCGACAGGCGTCTTAATATCGGTGAGGACGTCGACGTTGAAACCCTTGCAGCCTCTGTTGGCGTCTCACCTCAGGATGCCGCAGCAGCGCTGTTCTCAACGGCACCCGTCCGTTCGCTCGATGAGGCAGCGTATGACGATGAGGATTCCCTGACGCTCGGTGCTACCGTTTATGACGAGGATGCGACGGTACGGGATTTTGACAGACTTGCCTTAAGATTTGCTATTGAAAAGCTTGCCGACATCCCGAGAAAAATAATCATTCTTCGGTATTTCAGAGATTATTCCCAAGCCGAAACCGCAAAGGTTTTGGGTCTTACACAAGTAAAAATATCAAGAGAAGAAAAGAAAATTCTTTCGGCTCTGCGCAACGAATTGATATGAATGCGTAAATGTTAACAAATTGTGAAATATTGGGAAAACTATTGATTTTTAACTATAGTTAGTATAGAATATAAACGTGCAAATTAGCACTCAAAAACAAAGAGTGCTAAACAACAATCTAACGGAGGAAACACAAATGAAACTCAGACCCCTTCTTGATAAGGTAGTTCTTAAGAAAGCAGAAGCTAATGAAACAACCAAGGCAGGTATAATCCTTCCGGATTCCGCAAAGGAAAAGCCCGAAGTATCTGTTATCGTTGCAGTAGGACCCGGTGGAATGGTTGACGGCAAAGAGGTCGTTATGACTCTTAAAGAGGGAGATCAGGTAATAACCGGCAAATATACAGGAACTCAGGTTAAGCTCGACGGTGTTGAGTACACCATCGTAAGCCAGTCTGACATACTCGCGGTTGTAGAATAATATAGGCAAGAAAATAATCCGAACACGCTCTGAATCCTTAATTTTCAGCGCTTTCGGCACTTATCTCTCTTGCAAAGTTTGTACTTGGCTGCGAGAGCCAAGCACCAAAATCAACTAAAAATTAAGGCACAGAGTTCTACGAATTTTCGAGAGAGCGAATTTTCCG
>JAZLAO010000111.1:0-12834 GCA_045613205.1 Eubacteriales bacterium
AACTCCGTACGAGTTGTTTTCGGAAATCGCATTGAGAATAGAAAAAGAATGCAAAATACCAAACGTTCTTATTCTGTCAAATTCAAACGGCTCGGAGGGATACTTCGCGACCGAAAGCGAGCTTTGCCGAGGAGGATACGAAATAGATATGTTCCTTACGAAAATGCTTCAGCCGCCCGTCAAAAACGCAGATTGGCACTTCATCACACAAACTCTTGAAAACATCGAAAGGGTGGGCAAATAACTATGTACAGAATCGGAAAAGAAGAAATAGAAGAGGTAACAAAGGTAATAGAATCGGGACACCTTTTCAAGAAAAACGGTGGAGCTTTGCAGGAAACGCAGAGCTTTGAGGCAGAGGCGTGTGAAAAATTCGGAGTAGAACACACCATACTTATGACAAGCGGACACGCGGCTTTGACCTCAGCACTCGTTGCTATGGGCATCGGCCCCGGTGATCAGGTTATCCTCCCTGCCTATACCTATATCGCAACCGCTATTGCGGTTATAGCGGCAGGTGCAATTCCCGTTATTGCGGAAATTGACGAATCCTTGACGCTTGACCCGATCGATTTCGAAAAAAAGATAACCGCGCATACGAAGGCCGTTATTACCGTTCACATTCAGGGCTTCCCTTGCAATATGGATGCGATATGCGAAATAGCAAGAAAAAACAATATTTTAGTTCTTGAGGACGCCTGCCAGGCCGACGGTGCATCCTATAAGGGCAAGCGTCTCGGATCGATCGGAGATGCGGGCGCGTTCAGCTTTAACTATTACAAGATAATCTCCGCGGGCGAGGGCGGCGCATTGCTCACGAATAACCGAAACATTTTCGAGAGAGCATTGATCTATCACGATTCAAGCGCGGTTTCCTACTTCGGAAATCAGCTTGACGGCTTCACGAACGAAACCTTCTGCGGTCAGGAATTCAGAACAAACGAAATCACCGCCGCAATTTTGCGTCGTCAGCTCGAAAAGCTTGACGGCATTATTGCCGACCTCCGCAAAAACAAGAAATATCTTATGGAAAAGCTTTCGGGAAAATGCTCGTTTATAAAATCAAACGATGCTGAGGGCGACCTTGGCACAACGCTTGCGCTCTATTTTGACACGCCCGAAGAAGCCGAGCGCACAGCAAGCTTATTATCAGCCGCCATCCCCGCAAAAACCAAGAAGCATATATACGCCGATTGGGCACCCGTGTTAAATAAACGCGGCGCATTGCATCCCTTAATGGACCCCTTTAAAATGGAAGCAAACAAAGATATAATTCCGAACTACACGACGGATATGTGCCAAAAATCACTCGATATACTTTCGCGCGCAGTTTATATTCCGATAAATCCCGACTGGACGAAGGCGGATTTGGATGCGGAATTTGAGAGAATTTCATCCGCGCTTTGAAAAAACTTATAGAAAAACGCCTACACGGGTTACCGTGCAGGCGTTTTTTTGTGTGGGTATATATTTCCACTAAACAATTTCATAAGATTTAAGCTCTATATTGTAACCGTCTTTTGCTTTGAGAGTTACCGATTCAACAGTCTTTGTAACGGGAACGGATATTTCATAGTAGGTCTTGCCATCAACGAATACGGGCTTTGCTTCGCCTATCGGCTCGTAAATATACTGCGTAACGAAGCCCTCGTCCATATCGCCCATCAGCTGTTTATTTTTATCCCAGATCACGCTACGGTTTCCGATATTCTGCCCCCAATATATAGGATAAATATCGGTTGAGCCATCTGTGTATTTTATCTCGTAGTCGCCAATGCGGAAATCCTCCTTAACTATAACGTATCCGCAATGGAAGAACGGGTGATCGATTACCGCATCGGTAGTATGTACTATTTTCAGGTGCTTTTTTGAAATATTTTCATAGTTCAGGTAGTTATAAACAGCATCTGACGCTACGAACGTGTTGTCAAAAACCGCCTCGCTGTCAAATCCACCGCCCCACACGGCAAGGCTGTTGTATCCGATAGCGAACAAAGTGTTCGTGCGCTGAAGCGCTTCAAAATCGACACGCCCCCAGTTAGAGAATGAAATTCCTTTGATTCCGTTCTTCACTTTCTCGTTGAAATCCCTCATTAAAAATCCCGAGAAATTGCCGTAAACGTGATAAAATCCGTACTCGTTCATAAGGTCGTTCATATCACCGAGCGCCCACGACCAGTCGATTATCTGGACGTCACGCGGGATATAGTTTATCGAGTTTTTCTTCGGAGGCGTGTAAAGTCCGGTTACAGTTCCGTCCTCTTTGAGAAGCTGTTCATATTCCGGAATGGAATAATACTTGTGAGTATACACCTTGTAGGTTTTTCCTTGAATATCGACGGTACGTTTACCGTCCCAGGGGAATCTGCGGTGGAATCCGGCATTTCCGCAGTGATCGAGAGGCATAATACCGTCGCCCCATATCATAGTTTTTACGTCAAGTCTTGCAAGATGGTCGTGAAGCCTTGTTATATGATTTGCGAAAAGCAATCCGGGATTTTCTCCGCGGCACTTCGGGCAATATCCGAAAACGTATGCCTCGTCGTGACAAATATTGACACGGGTAGGCTTAAACACCTCGCAAATCTCATCAAGTATATCGAAAACTATACCGTAATATTCCTCGTTCTGCGGACATGCGTTACACGGAAGATGATCGTTATCAAGCTCCGAAAGCTCGGGATGCTTATACAGTATGTAGTCAGCGTGCGAAAGAGTCGGCACCTCGGGTATAATTTCAAAATGACGCTCACGGCAGTAATCGACTATCTCAAAAAGCTCGTCGTAGGTGAGATACTCTCCGCCAGCGTTATCACAGTGAATCGAATTCTTCGGATACCATGCAGTGCGCAGCGCCGAATTGTTTTTACCGTTGAAATCCTTAAAGAGATTGCAATACTCTACCCAGCCCTCGCTTATCTCGGGGTGGCGCTTGTACTCCATAGCACCGCCAATCTCAATCATAACGGCGTTATGACCGAAAGCAAGGAGCATATCTATAAGGCGCTTGAATTCTTCTATACCGTCCTTGGTCGGAAGATTGACGTGAATACAGCGGAATTCAACAATGGGTGTGTTAAATATAACGCCCTTCCGAAGTCCGTCCCTCGTATACATTCTCTTTATCGCATAAAGAGCGTATATCTTAGTTATCTCAGATGTATAATATACGGTTACGTCATCGGCAATTTTGATAACGTAGCTCTCATTTCCGTACATTTCCGCGTTTTCAAATGATGCGGTAAGAGTGGCAAAATTCTCATCGGTAAGCGCCTCGAATATAATCTCTGCTCCGCCGCAAGAGGAATCAATTGATAAAGCGATCTCGCGAAGCGCTTTTTCATTAATATGATTTGCGCTGTCCTTGCCAAGTTTAATTTTGCCTTCTTCAAAAAGCTCGTAGGTGTTAAATGAGGTTTTCATCTGTATCTGTAGCTCCCTACTAATATTATATTACGGGTTAATTTTATCACAAATCGCAAAAGCAGTAAATGTAAAAAAAGGCATCTTTTTTTGTAATTTTCGACAAATTACGGCATCCGGAATTATGGCGATCTTAAAATTCAAGAGTTAATCCGTCGTATGCAAGAATGTATCCGCATTCATCGGCATACTTAAGCATATCGCCGTAGCCTACGGTAGACGAGTTGTGCGAAAAATGGGTTATTGACTCCTTGGTTGTTTCCTTGTAATTTCCGTTTTCAATAAATCTTGCACGCGCCTCTGCAATATTAACCAATCCGAGATGATTTGTTTCTCCTGTCTTTTCGGATGTTGCGTTACGGGTAGCAAAGGTGCACTCATATGACACAAAGTCAAATTTGATATTGTTTTCCTTAAGCCACGCCATAACCTCGGGCTTTAAATATCCCGAATCGTTATGCAAAAGAAGCGTCTTTCCGTCCTTTTCAAAAATATAAACGTAAGGATGCGGTGTTCCGTGCGTTGCGGGAAGCGCCGTTACCTTAAATCCGCAGACCTCGCGGCTCTCAAACGGCTTCATCGTATCAAATACGACGCATCCCGATTCGAGCATGGGCTCAGCAAAGCCTTTAAGTTCCCAATCTCGAAGTGCAAAATACTTAACGTCCTCGGAACCGTGTACAACGAGCGTGGGATAGGGATTCGCGTGAGCATATCCCGGCTTACGCATAAGAAAATCTGCGGGATAAAAATGGTCCAGGTGCACGTGTGTTATAAAAACGTGCTCAAGACCTGACAAATCAAAGCCGTGCTGTATCGAGCTTGAATAGGTATCCGGTCCAAAATCAACGAGCAGGCAATCGTCAAGCAAAACCTGCGAGCGCTTGCGGATATATCTTCCACCCTTCTGCCTTGCCTCTTGGCATACGGCGCATCCGCAAAATATACCCGGTATTCCCTCTGCTGCCGCAGTTCCCCAATATTGAATCTTCATTTTATACCTCCAAATGCTTTTATCCGAATGACGGAACGTAAATATAATTGTACGGAAGAACAATCATATCTATATCATAGAAATTTTCACTGAATTTGACGTCTTTTGTGAACTCTGAGACCTGTTCGGAAAAGAAAACGTCGGACAGATTCGAATAGAAATCCGAAAAGCAATCGCCAAGTGCGTCATTTTCGAGATCACTGTAGTTAACCGCGTATTTATAGATGAAGCAAATACCAAAATCAACCTCCGCTTCGCCAAAGCTGCCCGCTTTCATTTCATACGCGGTGTCTACAACGTCGGCATATGCTTCTTTAAAGGCTTGGGAAAAGTCCGCGTTTTTATGGAAATAGTATCCGTAGCCGTGCGACTTCGCATCCCCCTCGTCATTATGCTCAAGATAATAGTCAAACATCTCGGGGCTCATCTCATAATTTCCCGTGCCGCCCCTGCTTATATATTCGCGTATATCCGAAATCAAAGCCTGTCTTTCAAGCTTTTCCGCCTCGGTAAGATCGCGTATTGCATACTTTCCGTCATTCTCAACCACTCTGTTGCCTTTATCGTCAAGCACGTAGGTCGTCTCGGTTCTGATGAAGAGAAGCTTAACGTGAGTATATTCATCAAGATATTTTCGGATAATATCCGTCTCGCCCTCAAGATTTTCACCGTCCTCACCGCAAATAAGCCTTTGTGCCATCAAGGCCTTATACATCATTGTAACGGCATCCTTGTAGGAAGAATAGGAAAATCCGTATGCCGACGCCTCCTTGTTGAACTCATCCACGTCGCCGCCAGCCTTATAGTCAAGCGTTTCTTCAACAGCCCTCGATATAATATCCTTATCCTGAGAGGAAAGCCTCGCATATCTGTCGTAAAGGTAGTTCGTAACCAACACCTGCGATATATATTCTTCGGTGCTTTTTTCAAGAAGCTCTCTGTAGGTTGAGCCGTTGCCCGAATCCCTATTCCAAAATCCCGGACTGTCCTCTACGTTTTTAACTCCGCTCGCCTCAAGCCTTTGCTTAAAGCTTGCTTTAGACAGACTTGCAAAGAATGACGCTACCTCGCAGTCCATACCAACACCGTTAAGGCTTACGACGGTTTTGGATTTTTTTACTGCAGATACAATGCCGAGCGCTAATCCCAAGACAAGTACAGCCGACACAAAAGCCGCAATAAATATCAAGAGAAATTTATTTTTTTTCGGCACTGCGTCTTTTTTTATTTCCTTTTTATTTTCCATCCTTTTTATCCTTTTCTCCGTCCTCGCAAAGTATCGCGTAGTAATCCTTTAAAATATCGGCCGCCTTTTCTATCGCCTCGTCAGCCGACCTTGCGCGAGTGGTAATATTTAGTGTTCCGACAGACCTGAAGGTAAGTCCCGAATATTTTCCGAAAAGCTCCGACCAAACCTCAAGGTTTGGAGCATCAGGCAAAAAGTTAAGTGACCCGCCGGAAAACTCTACTTTTTTTATTCTGCATTTTGATGCAAGAGAGCGAATGAGCGAAACGTAAATGAGTCTTAAAACCTCTCTCGGAGGCTCTCCGAATCTGTCAATAAATTCGTCAAGCACGTCCTGCATATCGGCAGGCTCGGTTATCAGAGATATTTTCTTATACATATCCATTCTCTGCGCGCTGACAAAAATATATTTCTCAGGAATATTTGCGTTGACTTTAATATCTACGGTAGACTCAAACGGAGCTTCAGGAGCTTTTCCGGTTTCTTCGAGCACAGCCTCGTTCAAAAGCTTTACGTACAGGTCGTATCCTACGCTATCAATATAACCGTGCTGCTCTGCTCCGAGCAAATTGCCCGCTCCGCGTATTTCAAGGTCACGCAAAGCGACCTTAAACCCTGCGCCGAATTCGGCAAACTCTCTGATTGCCGCAAGTCTTTTTGTGGCTATCTCGGAAAGAGCCTTACCTGCACGGTAAGTGAAATACGCATATGCCTGACGCGGACTTCTGCCAACTCTTCCGCGTATCTGATGTAGCTGAGAGAGTCCCATTCTGTCGGCATTTTCTATTATCAGAGTGTTTGCGTTCGGCAAATCAACTCCTGTTTCTATAATAGTCGTACAAACGAGTATATCTATCTCACCCCGTACGAGAAGCTGCCATATATCCTCAAGCTCATCCTTATCCATCTGACCGTGTGCAAAAGCGACACGGGCATCGGGCAACTCCCTCATTATCCGTCCCGCAACGAATGCAATATCCTCAACCTTATTGTAAAGATAAAGGACCTGACCGCCCCTTGAAAGCTCCTTTCGCATAGCGTCGAAAAGAACTCCGTCGTCATGCTCGAGAACGTAAGTCTGAACAGGTCTTCGCTCACCCGGAGCTTCGTCAAGTATGGACATATCGCTGATACCGTTCATAGCCATATTGAGCGTACGTGGGATGGGAGTTGCGGTAAGGGTAAGAACATCAACGTTCTTTGCCATTTCCTTAAGCTTTTCCTTTTGAGAAACGCCAAAGCGTTGCTCCTCGTCAACTATAAGAAGACCGAGGTCGCGAAACTCCACGTTTTTAGAAAGAAGCTTGTGCGTTCCTATAAGTATATCTATTTCGCCGCGTTTTGTTCTTCTGAGTATGTTTTCCTGTTGCTTTGGCGTGCGGAAGCGCGAGAGCATTTCTACAGTTACGGGATAGCCGCGCATACGCGAGCTTGCCGTTTCAAGATGCTGAAGCGCGAGTATGGTAGTCGGAACGAGTATCGCCACCTGCTTGCCGCCCATTATGGCCTTGAACGCTGCGCGCAAAGCAACCTCGGTTTTTCCAAATCCTACGTCACCGCAAAGAAGTCTGTTCATGGGCACAGGCTTCATCATATCTGCCTTAATCTCGGCTATAGCAACCGTCTGTGAATCTGTTTCCTCATAATCAAACGAAGCGGCAAACTCATCCTCAAGGTCAGAATCCTTTGGGAAAGCAAAGCCCGGCTTTTTCTGTCTTTCGGCATAAAGCCTTATAAGGTCCTTTGCAATATCCTTTGCCGCAGATTTCGCCTTTGTTTTAGCACGGGTCCAGTCACCACCGCCCATATGCGAGAGCTTTACCTTGCCGTCCTTATCCTTTTCGCCTATATATTTACCGATATATTCAAGTCTGTCACACGGAACGAAAAGCTTATCCGTGCCCGCGTATTTTATCGTTATATAGTCCTTTGTAACTCCGTCAACGGTAACCGTCTGCATTCCCTCAAAAAGACCTATACCGTAGTTCGCATGTACAACGTAGTCTCCTGCAGAAAGGTCGGCATAGCTCATAAGTCTTTGACCTGCTCCGCCCGCCTTGCGAAGAATTCTCTGACGGCGGCGGTTTGCCATAACAGCGCGCCCCATATCCTTCGCCATTGAAAGAAGAGCAATTTTAGGCGAAATAAGGTCAAAGCCCTCTGATATCCGGCCGACATCTACTGCCACCTGACCGGGCGCTAAAGAATTTATATCAAAATCCGGTGAATTGAATATAGGAACTGCCGCAATCTCCGCATCTGAAAGCACGGATAATAATGCCTGCGCTCCGTTCTGGTTTTCACACAGTATAACAGTACGATAGGACATTTTGCGAAATGCCTTAACGTCCTCTATAAGCATAGAAGGATTATCTCCGTAAGACACAGTTCTTCTGCATCTGAAGCCAAAAAGCCCCGACACGCGCATATTGCCGAGCCCCGAAGAAAACGGATTTATATGGACAGTCACGTTCTTTGAAAGAAAATCGGTATATACACGCTCGTCAGCCGTATATTCTGCCGCCTCGGAAGTTACAAGACCCATTTCAATCATTGAATCTCTATCTTTTTTGATACGCTCAAGCTTTGTTTTGAGCTCTTCCTTCACACCGTTGGTGTCAAGCATAAATACGGCACATCGGCCCCAAGTTTCAAAGTAGCTAAAAAGGTTTGCAAATTCATTATATATAAGTCCGATATATTTATCTCTGAAATTGAGAGTAAGGTTTGCCTCTATCGCATTTTTTTCAGCCGAAAGATGTATGGCCGTTTCTTCACTCTTCGCCTTTTTTATAAGAGTATCAACCGTTTTAAGAAGTCTTGCACGTGCATCGCTGCCAACAAGAACCTCTGCGGCAGGGATAAGTGAAAGAGTGCTCTCACCGTCAAGAGAACGCTGAGTCACGGGGTCAAAGCAAACTATCCTGTCAATCTCGTCACCGAAGAATTCTATTCGCACGGGGTCGCGCTCTGCCTCTGCCAAAACGTCTATTATACCGCCGCGACGTGAAAACTGTCCTGCACTTTCAACAAGGTCAACACGTGCAAATCCAAGAGTAATAAGCCTTTCAACAAGCTCCTCGGGAGAAATCTCGTTACCGCACCCAAGCGAAAGGGTAAGTGTCATAAGAAGCTCCTCGGGAATAGTACGCAAAAGCGCTGCCGACGGTGTAGTTACAACCGCATCACAATCTCCGCGCATAACCGATGCAAGCACCGAAAGCCTCTCACGCTCTGTATCGTGGGAGGCTGAAATATTATGAAATACGAGGTCTCGCTCTTTATATTCGAGGGCCTTTATCCCCAAATCTACAAGAGTCGACGCAATTTTGGAACGCTCCGATTCACATGCCGTTATAATCAGCACGGGTGATTTCGAGGATTTTTTCACCTCCCCGATAGCCTCGGCAAGATACGCTGCCGCTGCTGCCGTAGTCAAGCCATTGATTACCGTTGGCTTTGGATTAGGCGTGCAAAGCTGCTCACGTATAACCGAAACCGAGGAAGAAAAATCCTTGTCGTAGCGTATAAGACTTGAAAGTCTTTTCATAGGATACTCTATTCTTTTGAATATTATTTTGAAAACTTATTCATTGCCTCATCTATTTTTCCGACAAGCATAAGCTCTACAGCTTTTCTAATGCTTTCAAACTCGGCTTCGAGCTTTGAAATATCCTCAGCGGAAAATTTGCCGAGCACCCAGCTTACAAGATCGTAATCAGGTGACGGTTTCTGCCCTACGCCTATCTTTATCCTTGGGAAACCATCGCTTGAAAGATGAGCAATTATGCTTTTAAGGCCGTTATGACCGCCTGCAGAGCCCTTTCGCCTTATTCTCATTATTCCCGGCTCAAAGCTTATCTCGTCATGCAAAACTATTACGTTCTCCGGTGGAATTTTGTAAAATGCCGCCGCATCTCCTATAGCCTCTCCGGACGAATTCATAAACGTCTGAGGCTTCATAAGCAGAACGCGTACTCCGCCTATTGAAGCCTCGGCAACAAGTGCCCGAAACTTCATTCTGTCAATCTTTACTCCAACAGAAGCCGCAAGATTGTCTATTGCGAGAAAACCCGCGTTATGTCTCGTTTTGGTATAATCTGCCCCCGGGTTTCCAAGTCCCGCAACTATATGGGTTATTGGAAGCTTGTCTTCCTTCTTTTCAATTTTCTTAAAAAGGTCGAAAATGTCACTCATTGTTTACATTATCCTCTAAATCGCAGCGCCACAAATCAGATGCAACATCAGATGGCATTTGCCACGCCCCGCGCGGTGAAAGACTTATTTCCGTCACACGCGGTCCGTCCGGCAAGCAGGAACGTTTAAACTGCTGCGAAAAAAAACGTCTCACAAATACATCTAGATATTTCTTTATTTCATCACGGCTGTATTCTTTAAAAACCGAGTCCGCCATTGTCAAAACCTTGCTAGGTGGGTATCCGTATTTAACGGTGTAATACAGAAAAAAGTCATGAAGCTCGTACGGACCTACTATACTTTCGGTATGCTGATTATTCTGTCCGTTTTCTACCGGAAGAAGCTCGGGGCTCACAGGAGTGTTTATAACGTCAAGAAGCACCTCGGAAAGTCTAGACTCTCCATTTTGCTTTGCAAGAGCTGCCTCATTCTTTATTATTGCGCGCATAAAGGTTTTTGGAACAGAGCCGTTAACGCAATACATGGACATGTGGTCACCGTTATAGGTAGCAAATCCAAGTGCAAGCTCGGAGAGGTCACCTGTGCCGATAACAAAACCGCCCTCTGCGTTTGCCACGTCCATAAGTATCTGAGTGCGCTCGCGTGCCTGCGCGTTTTCATAAACTACGTCATAGTTATCCTTATCGTGAGATATATCTTCAAAATGCTGGTTAACAGCAGCCTTTATGTCTATCGTTCTAACCGAGCATCCTAGCTCCTCTGCAAGCGCAAGAGCATTGCTTTTCGTTCTCTCCGTAGTTCCGAAGCAAGGCATAGTTATCGCTATGACCGACTCGCGTGACAGACCGAGAATATCGGTTGCCCTTGCCGCGACAAGTACCGCAAGAGTTGAATCAAGTCCCCCTGAAACTCCTATGACAGTACATTTCGCATAAGCTCGTTTTATACGAAGCGCAAGAGAGCGCGCCTGAATCTCTATTGCAAGCTCGCATGCCTCGGAAAGCTCTTTTTCTCCGCTTGGGATAAAAGGAAGCCTCGTTAGCTCACTTTCCGGCTCTTTTAGATAAGCCTCACACTTTTTAGCGGCTTTTAAATCGACTTCTGTATAAAGAATAGAAGAGTCAAACAGAGCCGTCTCTGCTATTACCTCGCCACCTTGACACACGAGGCGCGGTGCAGCGTAAATTCCGTCTGTTCCGCTTTCACCGATTCCCGCGCCCGCAACGACAAACGCGACGCCAAGCGCAGCGCTGACCTCACGTGCATACTCACGTCTTGCTTTTGAAAGGCCAACGTACTCTGCCATTGCTATGGGGTTAAGTATCAGATTTACCCCGTCCTTTGAATAAACGCTGTCATCTCCGACCTTTACAAAAATATTTGCGTGAGTATCCGCATCGGTATATATAAGATTTCTTCCAAGCTCAACACGTCTTGAGCATATATCTCTAACTAAAGTTTTTTCTGGCGCAGGTATAAAATGACGCGACAAAGTGCCTGCGACCGTGATGCCCAGTATCTCACCCTCGGATATGCAAGCAACAGTGTTATATATATTTTCGTCAACCGCTATAGGCAAACCCAGAAAGCTCATTATTTCAAGCTCACGCGTAGCCTCGAGATAAGCAGCGAGCGCCTTCTCACAGTTTTCAATAAGAACGGTCTGCCAAAACAAATCACCCGCAGTAGCTCCGCTTAACGTAAGCTCCGGAAAAACTATTACATCCGCCCCCGAAGCATTAGCCTCTCTCGCTGCTTCAATGCAAAGTCCTACGTTGTACGAGGGGTTGCACAGCTTTATTTCAGGAGCAGATACGGCAATCTTAATTTTATTTTTCATTTCAGTTGTTTTCTTTCACAAGTATAAGTTTGTCAGCATAAGGAAGCTTTTTAATTTCATCGCAAAGTGTATGCCATTCGGCAAGCTTATGACTCTTTCTCGCATAATAAATGTTAATGAGAACCTCGTAGTTCATAGAAACGGTACGCATCTGATTAAAGGATGACGGCAATAGCTGTATCATGTTATGCCAGTGAGCTCTTTCTTTAGTTTCATTAAATTTTACGCGCTCGCTTTCAAGATATGCAATAACCGAATCGAGCACAGCAAGAGCATCGTCGGTAAGTCTGTCGCAGGAAAAATCCTCACGACTGAACTCCTTTGCTTGAATCTTGTGCATAGTCGATGTGGAATTGGCCACGGTTCCCACCTTGTAGGTGTCAAACTCCTTCCACCAATAGAGAGGTGCAGTTATATCCATTGATACGATTATCTGGCGGAGAAATTTTCTGTGGTCACTGCCGGCTACCGCGAGCTTTGTAGCTAAAGCGAGGTCGTTCTCACCAAGAACGTACTCACCTTTTTCATTGTAATAGCTGTCCATTTTAGCCCAGCTGTTCATTGGATTTCGAGCTCCGCGAATGGCATTCTCCATATTTACAACACTGATTCTTTCTACTTTAAGCATAAGCGCCTCCGAACATAATAATTCATCATTTATTTTAACATAATATATTATACTTGTCAATTATTTTAATAAAACTTCGGTGTGCAATAGTATCATTCAAAAAAAATAAATTATTTTTCAAAAACCTATTGACAAATATAATTCGGTTTGATATAATATTAGAGCGTCTAACGGAAGGTTAGCTCAGTTGGGAGAGCATCTGCCTTACAAGCAGAGGGTCATAGGTTCGAGCCCTATACTTTCCACCAAGGAAGAAATAGACATGATTCGTTTCGCTTCGATGCCGATGGGCTCGAACAGAGGCGGTACTGAATGACAGTTAATAACTGTCAGAGCCGCCGGCGACCAAGGCGCGCAGTTCGCGCCGCGAATCGAGCCCTATACTTTCCACCAAGAAGGAATTTCCTTCGCATTCAAGAATGGCTTGGTAGCTCAGTTGGTTAGAGCGCTAGCCTGTCACGCTAGAGGTCGTGGGTTCGAGCCCCATCCGAGTCGCCATTCTTGTATGCCTCTGTAGCTCAGTTGGTAGAGCAGAGGACTGAAAA
>JAZLAO010000112.1:0-16684 GCA_045613205.1 Eubacteriales bacterium
ATTTATTGTCTGTATATGCTGAAACGGATAATGATGCCGTCGGTTTTTATCAGAAGAACAATTTTAGTATTACAGAATTCTCTGAAATTTATGACGGTGAAACGGTTATCCGCTACAAATGTGAATTAACCCAATTCCAATTTATCGGTGAGAATACAAATGCAAAAGGCTGACGGAAAACAACCGTCAGCCTTCAAAATTTGAGTCGCAGAAGACAAAGAAAAGGGATTTTCTGAAACAGAGGAAAAATTGCGATGAAACAACAGTCTAAAGGTTCGAAATTTGGGCAAACATGTGGTCACCCAAAAATCGCCATTTTTGTGCAAAAAGTATAAAAAATAGCCGAAAACAAGTCAAAAATGGCTCGTTTTCGGCTGTATTTTGGTCGAAGTGGCGGGACTCGAACTCGCGGCCTCCAGTACCCGAAACTGGCGCGCTACCAACTGCGCTACACCTCGTTTTGATGTTTTTTATGCGATTTTCTGTAAGTGGTCAAACATGTGGTCAGACCGAAAATTTGCGAACTTTTAAGACTTCGGGAAAGCCAAAAAAGTCAGTGTTTTCAAGGGATTTGGGCGTTTTTCAAAAAATAAATTTTGAAATCGGTGGTTTGCACCCGAAACTGGCGCGCTACCAACTGCGCTACACCTCGATTTGATGATTTTTATGCGATTTTCTGTAAGTGGTCAAACATGTGGTCAGACCTAAAATTTGCGAACTTTTAAGACTTCGGGAGAGCCGAAAAAGTCAGTGTTTTCAAGGGTTTTCAGCATTTTTCAAAAATTTAGATTTGAAATCGGTGGTTTGCACCCGAAACTGGCGCGCTACCAACTGCGCTACACCTCGAAATTTGAATTTTAAGATGCGGAGAAGCAAACGGGTGTTAAATGCTAAACCCACTTTCACGCTATGATATTATACCAAAAGTCACCGCCTTTGTCAATAGATTTAAGAAAAAATATAGGGGACACAATTTCAACAACTTTCGCAAATGCGTTTGCTATTCAGGTAAATCCTCAAAGCGAATGAAATGATGATGCGAAAGATTACGTTTACTTTGAGGATTTAAGCTCTTCCGGGGTGTAAGGGTATCCGTTTTTTGCTTTTTGCAAAACAGATAAATCGATAAGCGAACGACAGATTCTGATTTTGGGAAAATAGACTTACCTGCACTTCATTCCTCTTGTCTTTAGTGTTGGAATTTGGTAGAAGCATTCTCTGTTTTCATACATTAGGGATATTCCGAACGTTTTTTGGATAATATCGGTTTTCAAAAGCCCGTCGGGGTTTCCGGAGTATAGGATTTTTCCGTTATCAAGAACTGCGACGCTGTCGGAAAATGAAAGCGCCAGTGGGAGATCGTGCATCACCGCCACTATTCCTTTGCCGTCGTCGGCGAGGGCGCGCAATATTTTCATAAGTTCAATTTGATGCGCTACGTCAAGGTGCGCGGTTGGCTCATCGAGAAGGATATAATCGGTTTCTTGCGCGAGTGCCATGGCGATATATGCGCTTTGCTTCATACCGCCGGAGAGATTTGAGACGGGCTTTTGTGAAAGCTCGCCTATTCCGATACGTGATATTGCCAGGCGTGCGACTTTTTTGTCGTTTTCAGAGTATCCGCGCGGGTACTTAAGATACGGAAATCTGCCGTGAAGGACAAGTTCTTCGACGGTCATATCCGGGGAGCTTTTCTCTTGAGAAAGATAGGCGAGTTTTTTTGCTACGTCTCCTCTTTTCATTGATGAGATACCGATACCGTCTATCAGTATTTCGCCGTTTTGTTTTGGCAGAATGCCGAGCAGAGATTTTAAAAGTGTGCTTTTGCCGCTGCCGTTTGGGCCGATAATGCTTGTCAGCACGCCTTTGTCGAGTGAGAGCGAAAGCTCTTTTAGTATTTCGACTTTGTTATAGCCTGCGGTTAAATTTTTAATATCAATCACGGCTCTCACCCCGCTTTCTTTTAATAAGAATGAAGATAAAGAAGGGTGAGCCGATAAACGCCATAATAATGCCTACTGGAATTTCATAGGGTGCGAACAGGGTTCTTGCAACTGTGTCGCAAAGGGCAACGAAGCCTCCGCCCAAAAGTGCGGAAAGCGGCAGAAGATGTCTAGCTCCGATTCCTGCTATGCGTCGAACGGTGTGCGGAACAAGCAGTCCTACGAAGGAGAGCAGTCCACAAATGCTGACGGCTGAGCCAGCGAGAAGCGCAGATAGGAGCAAAAAAGTGACACGGATAGCGCTTGTGTTCATTCCAAGTCCCATCGCGTGCTCATCTCCAAGCGAGAGGACGTCAAGCGCGTGCGACATTGTGAAAAGAACTGCAAGAGAAGCGCTGATGAGTATTAACGCGGGAAAGAGCTTCGTATAGGTTACGGCAGAGAAGTCACCAACCTTAAAATCGTTGCTAAAGACGCTGACCTCGGGAAAAAATGTGGTAACCGTGTCTGAAATTGCGCCAAGCAGGCTGTTTAAGGCAACGCCCATCAATATCAGTGTTCCCGTTGATGCGTTCCATTTTTTAGCACCGAGGCTGACGAGCAGTGCCGTGAGAAATGCACCAAGAAAGGAAAACAGTGTAAGCTTCCAGCCTCCAAGCACTCCAAAAGCTGCACAGAGAGTGACTGCAAGAGCTGCACCGGAGTTAACACCTATAAGCCCGGGGGACGCCAGGCGGTTATTAAGAACGCCCTGTATCACTGCGCCCGACACCGAAAGGGCGGCACCGCAAAAAAGAGCTGAAAGAACTCGCGGTATGCGGACGTATAAAAGTATTCTTGCCTCAGGGGTGTTTTTATCGCCTGAAAGTATAACTTTGAAAAGGTCGGAAGCGGTGAGCCTTGAAGCACCCGAAAGCACACCGAAAACAGCCGCTCCCGCAAAAACGAGCGCGGCGATAATGTAAACAAAAGTTATATTGTTTCTACTTTTCGAGTTTTTCATAAAGCTTCCTATACGCTTCGGGGAAGCGTGCGTTCGGTTTGAGATTAAATAGCTTTTTATCCATTACGTGAAGTCGGTTTTCCTTGACTGCCGCGAGGGTTTGCCATGCGGGGTTTTCTTCAATCATATTATTAACGGATGCCCGTGCCGCCTCCTCGTCGTTTCCCATAGTAACTACGAAAACGTGATGTGGCTCATTCATGATTATCGACTCAATGCTGAGGTTTTCAAGGATTGTGGAGCTCTCGTCGGCTATATTGATGCAGCCCATATCCGAAAGCATCTCTCCGAGAATCGTTCCGCGGCTTCCTTTCGCCTTTACTCCGGTTGACGATGCTCGCAAAAGGAGAATTCTGCGCTCGCTTTCAGGGATATCTTTGGTTTTATATTGGTTTTTGATTTCTTCAATCTGCGCCTTAAGCGCAAGTCCGTTTTGCTCGTATAGCTCCTTTCTGCCCGTGAGGTCGGTGCAGATATCGAGCATTAAGAGGTAATCTTCAAAGTTGTCGATATCAAAATATGCGACTGTAATACCCGCAGAAGCGAGAGTATCCTTCATTTCGATATTGCTTGCGGTAGATGCACTTGCAAGGACGAGGTCGGGGGAAGACGAAAGCAAAAGCTCGAGGCTTGGCGAATGCGCGCCACCGATATTTACGGAGTTTTCTAGGGTTAGCCCAAAATCATCCCATGCGTCCTCTGCCGCGGCGCAAAGCTCACCGCCCGCAAGTGTCCATACGTCAGCAAAGCTGCCGAGCAGCGCTGCGACTCTGGCGGGGTTCTTTCCAACTGTTATCTCGCGGCCGAGAGCATCGGTAAATACTAAGCTATCTTCATTTGTCGGGGATTTGCCGTTGCCGCAAGAGGTTAAAACGAGAGAAAAAACAATCGCGGGGATAATAATACGCAAAAGCGTTTTTAAGTTTAAACCTAAAATACGTCCGTTCATTTTCTCCTCCGCAAGACTTGACATAATATTGCATGTAATGATATAATATTCAAAGAAAATATGATTTAATTATAGACCGATTATATCACAAAAACTATTGTCTGTCAATGAAGAAGGGGGAGTATTTATGAATATTACCAAGGAAGAAGTTATGAGTGTTAAGGGAAGAGGTTTTCTCAGAAACAGGGGAACAGACTGCTTTTCGGGAAGAGTTGTAAGCGTTGCGGGTGTTTATACCGCTGATGCGCTTTTGGCCATTGCAGAATGCGCTGAAAAATTCGGCAACGGAAGGGTAGTTTTCACATCAAGGCTTTCTGCGGAAATCCTAGGTATTCCCTTTGATAAAATACCTGCAGCAGAGGCATATTTGGCGGAAAGAGGTCTTAAATTCGGCGGCACGGGTGCAAAGGTTCGTCCTATCACCGCCTGCAAGGGAACAACCTGCATTTACGGAAATATTGACACGCATGCCATTGCAAAGACTATTCACGATAAATTTTACGTAGGTATGGCGGGCGTAAAGCTTCCGCATAAATTCAAGATAGGCGTGGGCGGATGCCCAAACAGCTGTATGAAGCCAAGCCTTAATGACGTCGGAATTGAGGGCGCGCGTGCATTTACATTTGATACTGATAAGTGCCGCGGCTGTAAAAAATGCGCCGTTATGGAGGGCTGCCCCTCGAAAGCCGTTACCGTGGTTGACGGTAAGGCTGTAATTGATGAGAAGAAGTGCCTGAAGTGCGGCGTTTGCGTGGGCAAATGTCCTTTCGGTGCAGTACCTAAGGAAGCCGAATCTGTATGCCGTGTTTTCGTCGGTGGAACGTGGGGAAAGACTCAGAGAATGGGCACGCTCCTAACCCACGTATATTCCGAAGAAGAGGTTCCCACCGTAATCGAGAAGGTTATGCTTTGGTATAAGGAAAACGGATATACGAAGGAACGTCTTGGCGCTACTATTGACAGACTCGGAATAGAAGCTCTTGAGTCAGCGATTGAAACCAACGACTTGCTCGATAGGAGAGAAGCAATCATAGAAGCACCTTTGCTTGAAAGATGAGGACAAAAAAGGCTGTCACATTTGGTAAAACCGAAAAAGTCCGAAAATCAATAAAAAAACTCAAATACGAAACAAATCGTAAATGAGACAATATAATGATGAAATCCCACGGATTTCTTCGATTCTTATGGACTTTTTCTACCTCCGTTTTCAAGCCTCAGCGTATGTAAATACGCCTCTCGCCTTGAAGAACGAAGGTTTTTTCTCAAATCTGACTATCCCCCTATCAAACTTTTGGTGGTGTCTCAAATGCAAAATTTGAGACACCACCTTTTGATGAGTGGGGATTATTTTAGAAAAATATGTAACAGCTTTTCGTGTAATTTGCTCTTGTAGGGCGCGTAGCGCATGGGCAGGTCGAGGCGTTTTTTATCGACTATCGATTTTGAGTGAGAGAAGGCGTCGAAGCCGGCTTTGCCGTGATATGAGCCCATTCCGCTCTCGCCGACACCGCCAAAGCCCATATAGCTCGTTGCGAGGTGAATGACGACGTCGTTTATGCAGCCGCCGCCGTAGGAAAGCTCGCGCACGACACGGTTTTTGTGCTTTTTGTCGTTTGAGAATAGGTAGAGCGCAAGCGGTTTATCCTTTGTTTTTAATTCGTCAACGACCGCATCGAAATCGGTGAAGCTTATAATAGGCATAATTGGACCGAAAATCTCCTCGCGCATAACGGCATCGTCGTAGCTTACACCGTCCATAACTGTGGGGGCGATTTTCAGAGCCTCGGGGTTTGATTCGCCGCCAATAAGTACCTTTTCTTTATTAATAAGACCGAGTAGACGTGAAAAATGCTTTTCGTTAATTATCTTTCCGTAGTTTTCGTTTGAAAGAGGAGTGTCACCGTACTGCTTTTTTATTTCAGTGCAAACGGCAGATAAAAAGCGTTCCCTGACCGACTCCTCACAAAGCACGTAGTCGGGAGCGACGCAGGTTTGACCGCAGTTCAGGTATTTTCCGAACACAATTCGTCTTGCCGCAAGCTCTATATTTGCACTCCTGTCGACGATACACGGACTTTTTCCGCCAAGCTCAAGCACGGCGGGGGTAAGGTGCTCTGCAGCGCGGCGCAAAACCTCTTTTCCTACAGACTGGCTGCCCGTGAAAAATATCATATCGAATTTTTGGTCAAGGAGAGCCTTGTTTTCCTCTCTGCCGCCCGTGACGGTTGCCACGTATTCGGGTGGGAAGCATTCCTTTATTATTTTTTCAACGGTTTTGCTTGTGTTTGGCGAGTATGCACTCGGCTTGACTATAGCAGTGTTTCCTGCGGCTATAGCGTTTGCAAGCGGAGTTACGGTGAGAAGAAAGGGATAATTCCACGGACTCATAATAAGCACGTTTCCGTAGGGAATGCTTTGAATGTAGCTTTTTGACGGAAACTGAGCTAGGGGCGTACGAACCTTTTTAGCCTTTGCGAAGCTTTTCGTCTTTCTAATCATATAAGAGATTTCAGAGAGTGCAAAGCCTGATTCACACATGAAGCTTTCGAAGGCGCTTTTTCCCAGGTCGGATTTCAGCGCTTCGTTTATTTCGGATTCGTATTTCTTCGCAGCGGAGTATAGTTTTTTTAAGCTATCTATGCGAAATTTAACCGAAAGAGTTTTTCCGCTCTTGTAAAATTGCCTTTGCGCTTCGAGCAAGGACGATATTTCTTGATTAGTCATAAAACCCCTTAAAATTTTTCAAAGCCCACGATAAGTCCGCCGCGCTCAGCATAAAAGCTGCAAAGACCGCGGAGCTTGAGTATTTCCACTTTAACCTTGTTGAATTTTTCTTCTATAAGAGACTTCAATTTGCCTGCCGCTGATTCATTCTGACAGTGACCGATGCATACCTTGCCACCGGAGAGACCGTATTTATGAAGCTCTCCAGTCAGGGTTTCGAGCGCGCGGGCTTCTCCGCGGCACTTGTGCGAGGTTTCAAGAGTTCCAACGTCGCTTGCCCGACCGACTATGCAGATGCCTGCGATGCTGATGATTTTTGCCGCGATAGAAGAAATTCTGCCATTGTTTGCAAGGTTTTTCACAGACTTCAGCATAAAGAAAAGTCCGGTGTGCTTGTGGTATTCGGTAATTTTGCGTGAAATTTCCTCAAAATCAAGTCCGCGCTCTATATATTCCTCAAGCTTTTGTATTATGAGGCGCATTTCGGGACCCGTGGAAAGCGAATCAATAACGAAAACGCGTTTGTCGGGATTTTCCTCGTAGATTTTCTTTGCGGTACAAGCTGCGTTATAGCTTCCGGAAAGACCGCTCGTGATGGTTACGCAAAATACGTCGTCAGCGTCACCGAAAGCTGAGAGCCAATCATTAGGGTTAGGACAGGAGGTTTTTGATTTACCCTTGTATTTTTCAAGACTTTCCACCATCCCGTCAACATCAAGCCCGGAGTCGTCTATATATTCTTTTTCTGCCGTAATTATCTTTAGCGGTGCGGATGCAAAGCTTGCATGTTCGAGTGACAGAGTGTCGGAGGAAGAGTCTGTTACTATTTTTATTTTTCGCATTTTGTAATCTCCTTTTTAACAGAAAACAAGTGGATTATAGCACAAAATCGGAAAATTGTCAACAAAAAGCGGCAATAAAATGGTAAAAATATCCAACTGCAGAAAATGCTTTAGCTGATATTGGGATTTGAAGTGGGTGAAATCAGACGGTTATCACTCCGACGCCCTCGAGTATTGAGAAAACAAGTATTATCAAAAGGAATATGGGGCAGGCAAATTTTATCATAACCGAGAACATTGATTTTTGTCTGAATTTGCTTGACTTTTCAATTTCGTCGGTTACGGTTTTTTGTTTTATCACGTATGCCACGAGAATACAGGTCAAAAATGCGATAATGGGCATCATGACATTGTTTGTAATAAAGTCAAAGAAATCAAGTATGGCAAACTTGCCGAAGATTACAAATGAATCAAAGATGCTGTAGCCGAAGCAGGATAGCGCACCTAGCAGCAGGCTCACTGCTAGGATTATCAGGCAGGCGGTCTTTCTGCCGAGTCTCCATTTGTCCTGTATGGTTGAAACTATGGTTTCCATTAGAGATATTGACGAGGTTAAAGCGGCAAGCAAAACCATAAGGAAGAAAACCGCACCGATAAATGCACCGCCCGGCATATTGTCAAATATTTTCGGGAGAACGCCGAACATAAGTCCAGGACCCTTTGAAAGCTGAGTCGGGTCGTAGGCTATACAAGCGGGGACGATTAAAAGTCCCGCAAGAAAAGCTATAGCCGTGTCAAATATTTCTATTTGATGAGCCGATTTTTCAATACTTATATCATCCTTCATATACGAGCCGAAGGTTATCATAATGCCCATCGCCAAGGACATTGAATAAAACAGCTGACCCATTGCGGCAACGACCGTCATATAGGTGAATTTCGAAAAGTCCGGCTTGATATAATAAATCACACCGTCAAAGATATTTTCGGTAGTCAAAAAGGTGTAAGTTATTATAAAGAGCATCAGTGCTATAAGCAACGGCATCATTACCTTGCTGACCGATTCGATTCCTTTTTTTACCCCAAACAGCACTATTATCGCAGTCGCTCCGATAAAGAGTAAAAACCAAAGGAGAGGCTCTGCCGTATTACCGATAAAGCTTTCAAAATAGTTACCGGATGCCATATCAGACATCTCGCCCGATATAAATCCAAAGGCGTATTTTGTTACCCAACCGCCTATTACCGAGTAATAGGGAAGAATGAGAATGGGAACTATTGAGGCGAGAGTGCCGACAAATGTAAATCTTTTGTCAAGCGAGCGGAATGCGCCTATCGGGCTTTGCCGCGTTTTTCTGCCTATAGCTATTTCGGTTACCATTAAGGTGAATCCGAAGGTCACAGAGAGGAGAATATAAACGAGCAGGAATATACCGCCTCCGTATTTTGCCGCAAGATAGGGAAATCTCCATATATTGCCGAGTCCGACGGCAGAGCCCGCTGCCGCAAGGACGAATCCTAATTTACCCGAAAATGAGCTTCTTTCATTTTCTTTTATACCCTGCGCGGAGGGAAATGTTTTTCTGTTCACGTAGCATTAATTTCCTTCAATATTGATGTTTATTCCGTTGACCTCAACCGAACCGTCTACTCTTATCATTACGTATTTTACGTTATTTATTACCTGCGTTGAAATGAGGTCGCGGTGCTTGGGGTCTACTTTAATTTTTACCTCGGGAGTTTCAAGTTCGAATTTGTTGACTGTGAGAATGTTTTTCGGTGATAGCTCCGCTCCCGCGCCAAAGCTCTCGTCAAACGAGCGGTCGAGCTCCTCAAGCTTATTTTCGTCTATTCCGCATCCGGCGAGGACGGTCTTGACCGTCGCTTTCGTAATTACGAGAGGCTCGGGGTCTCGAGATTCCTTATGCGCTTCAATCATTTCGCTTATTTCGGAATGCACCGAACGGACTACCTCATAGCTGCACTCCTCCCCCAGAACGCTTGAAAGGCAACCGTTGAAGGTTGATTTTTGTGTTTTTGGCGGCATCGGGGGCTCTTTTGCAAAAATTTTATTGCTGAAATCGCTGTAATTTTCCGCAATACTTCTCGTGTAATAAAGCGCTCCATATATGTTTGTCTTGCGGTCGTCAAAGGCGGGAAACATAAATCCCAGCTCGGGCGATGCGAGAATAGCATTTTCACTGAAAGCGTGGAAAAGGCTGTCGGCTTCTTTAAACGAGAGGGCCTCGGGCATGCTTTTTACAGGGCATACAGCGCATATTATGTATGAGAACTGCTCGGAAGAGCCGGAATTCTCACCGTCGCTTCCGTGAGTGAAAACGTCGTAGACGTCGTTTGCTAAAAGTATTACGTAATTTGATTCAAATTTTACGCTTTCGGCAACCTGCGAGTAAAAACGGTCAAGAGCCTCTGAGTCGGTGAGCTTGCTTTTTACAAGGGCTGTGAGAAGCTTGTGCTCCCCGCTCTCAAGCACCTGCTTTGTTGAAAACTCCACATTTGTAAGGTTTGTGCCGAGACTTCCCGAGAGAGTTTTTTTCATAACAGCGAGAAGCTTTTCACTTACTACAGATTCAAGCCCTATAGGCTGAGATATTTTTGAAATTATCTGCCCGTTTCCGTTAACAAAGCAACCAACGATTTTCGGTATATTGCTTTTTTCGGGTCTGAAGCGTCTTTTTATTTCTCTGAGTTCCTTTTCTGTCATATATATAGCCTTCTTTTTACAATTTACAGCTTATTTTATCATACAAGTCAAATTAAGTCAATGAACAAAATGTTATAATTAAACAAAGTATTGAAATAAAGAAAAAAATATGCTAAAATAAACTCAAAGAAGGAGAGTGATGGATATGCGGATTTCTGCACCCGGGTATTATCTGAAGTTCAAATGCATCGCGGATAGGTGCAGGCATAGCTGCTGTGTCGGCTGGGAAATTGATATAGACCGCGCCACTCTCTTTAGATACGAGCGCTCAGAGGGCGGATATTACGAAAAAATAAAGCAGAGCATTGATTATTCCGACCTTCCTCATTTCTCTCTTTCGAAAGGCAGATGTCCTCATCTTTCAGAAGAGGGGCTCTGTAATATAATAAGCGAGCTCTCGGAGGAGTGGCTTTGTGATATATGCCGTGAGCATCCGAGGTTTTATAACGACACTGCAGTCGGCAGAGAGGTCGGCTTGGGTATGGCTTGCGAGGAGGCGGCAAGGCTCATTCTGGAAACCGAAAATTATCGGGAAAGTGTCAAGATAGGAGATACAGAGGACGAATGCCTTGACTTTGAATTTGATGCCGTCAGCGAGAGAGAAAAGATATATGAGCTGCTCTCCGATGAAAAAATCCCTTACGAAACGAGGCTGGTTACTCTTTGGGACAGATACAGAGCATCGCCAAGGATACACACAGACGGTGAATGGATAGATATTTTATCATCGCTTGAATATCTCGACGCAGAACACAGAGATTTGTTTTCCGTCTATTCTTCCGCTGTGGATAACAAAAGAGGATACGAAAAAATATTCGAGAGGTTTCTCGCCTACTTAATTTACAGACATGCATCACCGAAGGAAACGAAGGAGAGCTTTCGCTCAGCGCTCGGATTTGCGTTTTTTACGGAAAGGCTTTTTGCTTCCATAGTGAAAGCAGAAAAAAATCTTGACACGGGTGCTGTGGCAGAGCTCGCAAGGGTGATTTCCGAGGAACTCGAATATTCCGAGGAGAATACGGAGGCCATTACGTTTGAATTTGATTTTTGTAAATAGAAAAGAATAATTATAACTCAGGGAGGAAAACATGAAAGACGGCAAGGTTCTTTTTAACATCGGATACGGTCTTTACGTTGTTACCACAAACGACGGGGTACGTGATAACGGGCTTATCGTAAACACGGTATGCCAGGTAACTAATACGCCCGAGCGAATTGCGGTTACCGTAAACAAAGGCAATTACTCTCACGACACGATTAAGAAAACAGGAAAAATGAACGTTAACTGCATCTCAACCGATGCTCCGTTCAAGGTGTTTGAGGCGTTTGGATTCGTCAGCGGACGCGACGCAGATAAATTCAAGGATTGCTCGCCCCGCCGTTCTGAAAACGGACTTGCGGTTTTACCGCGGTATATAAACTCGTTTATGTCACTTGAGGTAGAGGAGTATATTGACCTCGGAACGCACGGAATGTTTATATGCTCGGTAACCGAGGCGGAGGTTATATCCACTCTTGAAACTATGACTTATACTTACTACCACAAGCACGTAAAGCCCAAGCCCGAGTCTCAGAAGAAAAAGGGATATATATGCACGGTATGCGGATATATTCACGATGAAGACGATTTGCCCGCAGATTTTGTCTGCCCGATTTGTAAGCACGGGGCAGAGGTATTTGAAGAGCTTAAATAAAATTTAAAAATAAGGAGAAAAATTATGTTAAACGAAAAAGTACACAAGCTGTTAAATCAGCAAATAAACAAGGAATTTTATTCCGCGTATCTATACCTTGATTTTTCCAATTATTTCAAGGCGCAGGGCCTTGACGGATTTGCAAACTGGTATATGATTCAGGCGCAGGAGGAGCGTGACCACGCAATGCTTTTCTACACCTATCTTCAAAATGAAAACATGCCCGTTACCCTTGAAGCTATTGACAAGCCCGACAAAAAGTTTGATACGCATATGTCCGTACTCAAGGCGGGACTCGAGCACGAGGAGTACGTTACCTCGCTTATAAACGATATATACGGCGCCGCATACGACGTAAGAGATTTCCGCACGATGCAGTTCCTCGACTGGTTCGTAAAGGAGCAGGGAGAAGAGGAAACCAATGCAAACGACCTTATATCCAAAATGGAGCTTTTCGGCTCTGACCCCAAGAGCCTTTATATGCTTAACCAGGAGCTTGCAGCGAGAGTTTATACTGCTCCTTCGCTGGTTCTTTAATGTATGCAAACAGTTCTTTTAACCGCGCTTGGCGTTGGCGGAGCAACTGTTTTCGGTGCTTTGCTGGGCTTTGGATTCAAGAATATATCTCATAAATTTTCGGATACCGTTTTGTCCTTTGCCGCGGGTGTTATGCTCGCGGCAGCGGTTATAGGTCTCGTTTTGCCGGCGGTCGAATACGGTGGTAAGTGGGGGCTTCTTATAACCGTTGCGGGAATTTTCGCGGGAGCTCTGGCTCTCAATTTTATAGACAAGCTCGTTCCGCATCTTCATAAGCTTGCAGGAGCTGACATTGAGGAACACAAGAATTCAAACCTCGGCAAAATCCTTCTTTTTGTTATGGCTATCGCGATACATAATCTGCCCGAGGGCATTGCGGCAGGTGTGGGATTCGGCTCGGGTGACGATACGGGCGCTATAATAATCGCGCTCGGAATAGCACTGCAGAATATTCCCGAGGGTATGGTTATAATTGCCCCGATGCTTTCCGCCGGGGTGAAGCCGGGGAGAACCTTCCTTATTGCCGCAGCGACGGGACTCGTTGAGGTTATAGGCACGTTTATCGGTTATTTTGCTGTAAGCATTGCTTCTGCAATTCTTCCGTTCGCTCTTGCCTTTGCGGGCGGAACTATGCTATACGTCGTAAGCGACGAAATGATTCCCGAAACACACGCCCACGGTCACGAGAGAGGGGCAACCTACGCTCTTCTTGTCGGATTTTGTCTGATGCTTGCAACCGACGTTCTTTTGGGTTGAATTTTTGTCGAAAAAGATTGAAAAATTCGGAAGGCTATGTTATAATATAAAAAAATCGTTGCGAGGCGGACATGAAAAACATAACTTCAATTGAGGATTTTCAAAAAAGAATTAAAAGAATTATAATCACCGAAGAGGAAATCAAGGCGGCAATAGCTGAGGCCGGCAAAAAGATAGACGCGATTTACGACGGAAGACCTATTCTCCTTGTCAGCATTCTTAAGGGAGCTTTCGTATTTATGGCTGACCTTTGCCGTGCTGTGAGCGTCCCTTGCGAGATTGGATTTATGTGTGCGAAAAGCTACTATGAGGGAACTGTTTCGACAGGTGTCGTAAATATCACTATGGACCTTGACCGTGATATCAAGGACTATCACGTTGTTATAGTTGAAGACATCGTTGATACCGGCAGAACTCTTAATGACGTAGTGAAGCTTTTGAATGCCAGAGAGCCGCTTTCTATGCACGTTGTTACGCTTCTTGACAAACCTTCGAGAAGACTTGTTGAGTTCAATCCCGATATATCTCTTTTCACAATTCCCGACCATTTCGTTATCGGCTACGGACTTGATTGCGGTGAGTATTATAGAAACCTTCCTTACATAGCGGAATATACCGAAGAATAAATATCCGTTATCGGAATTTTAAAATGAATCAGCCCTATTCAGATTGATGCTCCTTATGGAATATCATACGAATAGGGCTTTTTTATTTATTTTGTTATTGGTTTGCAAAATATCAAAAAAATAAAGAGTTAAAGTGATTTCAGTCAAAATTATTAAGGCGGTCGAAATAATTGCAAGGTATAATATATGCGGTTACTGTCTCACTTGGCAAAAGTATTTCTTTTTTCTTTTTTATGATACAAAGTAGCTGTAATAAATTATTTAACCGAGAGGGAAATAAAATGAAGCTGAATTTTAACGTGTGCGACTGCTTTTTCGAGGGCATAAAAAGACTTGCCGCAGTGCTTGGCTATGAGATTTCGGATGACGGCATTACCGTTCTTGCGCAAAAGGGCGAAAAGGTGCTTTTGGCAAGAGAGGAGCAGACCTTCGAGTTTCTCGACGAGCTTATTTCAACCGCAAGCTCCGCTTTCCGTTCCAACAGAATACATATCGGTATGGATGAGGCATGGGATATGGGCAGGGGCGCATTCCTTACTAAGCACGGCTACGTTGCACCTATAGATATATTCACCGAGTTTATGGAAAGGCTTACGAAGATTACCGACAGTACGGACTTCGTCCTATGCTCTGGTCGGATATGTACTTCCGCGCAAGCAACAATAAAAACAGATACTACGGTGAAGATATAGAAATCACCGAGGAGGTTAAGTCAAAGATTCCTAAAAATATCGACATCGTATTCTGGCATTACGGTGAAGAGCCTTTCTGTGATGATTATATGCTTAAAAAGCACACCGCCCTTGAAAGACCGGTTATGTTTGCAGGCGGTAACTGGGGCTGGTCGGGCTGTTTTCCCGAGAATAATTATATGATGAAAAGCAACCGTTTTTCGCTCAGCGCTTGCAGAAAGAACGGAGTAGAGGAAGCAATGTTTACCATATGGGGCAACGATAATGCCGAGTGCAGTAATTTTGCCAACCTTTTCGGACTTTCCTTCTTTGAAGCACCCCATCAATTTTGGGACTCTTCTCTTTGGCTATACGTAAAGATGCGCGTAAAAACTGTCAAAATTATAACTCTCCGCAATATAGCTTTGGAGATATTGCTTCTTCATCGAAGAGTGGATCTGTGCCGTTGCAATTATTCCAAATCTTCTCGAGTGTTTTCTTAATAATCACGGCATCACAGCATTGTGTGGGCGCGTTTCCGATAAAGCCGTCGGTTATCGCGCCGTGATACCGCAGCGCCATTTCGTATTTGGGATAGCGGTATGATATGTCGGAGGTGAAGTCGGTTTCAACGGCTTGCATTTTGCGTTTTATAACCTCACCTGATTTTAATTTGACTTTCACGTCGTAAAGCTTTGAGGAGAGTCGGTTAGGTACTTTAAGCATTTCCTCAACGCAATGAAGATAGGTGTTTTTGTTGTGTGAAACACCGACTAAAAGCACGTATCCGCCGTCGCGGTAAAGCTTTCCGTAACAGCCATCGGGGGCGACGGGGGACGTGGTCCGCTCGTCATACTTAATAAACTCAAGTGCGCGCCTTCGGTCACCGAACACCACCATTGAATGAGTTGGATTTTGAGAACGTACACCTCTCGGGTCGGCTGCGGCGATATCAGAAAATGCACCGATACAGGTACGGGAATCGTTCATATCGAGGGTTATCTCCTTTTCCATATTGTCCCACGTGTGAGTAGGCACGCAGAAAAGTCCACCGTCCCCGGTAAAATATTCTATCAAGGTGTCAAGAAGCACTTTGGGACCGCCTTCGATATTTCCGATAAGGCGAAGCGAGGTGTGCATCAAAACAACCTTACCTCGCGGTATATTCAATTGATTAAGTTGAAAGAGGATATCTTCTTTTGTGTAGGTTTTATTCAGATTTTCGGTCATAACGTACTGCCTTTCTGTGCCCATTATACCACGGATGAAGGAAAATGTAAAGTGGAATCGCTGCTTTATAAAAAAGCGCGAATCCTCATTTTTGCGGCGATAAAAAACATACCCCTCGTTTGAGGGGTGAAATTAAATACCGTAGGCATCGAACCTACGGTATTTAAACTAGGGTACAGCTGTGCGGGGTTAAATAGGTTCATAGCGTTCCTCGTATACCACGGAAAGCGAATAGCTCCGCGCGACGCTGGATACCGCATTCGCGGTATGCGAACCCGACTGCGCTATGCGCGTCGGCTTCGTGCCTAGTGGCACTGTCATAAAGAAAACACCCCTCGAAATGAGGGGTAAAATTAAATACCGTAGGCATCGAGCCTGCGGTATTTAAACTAGGGTACAGCTGTGCGGGGTTAAATAAGTGCGTAGCGTTCCTCGTATACCGCAGAAAGCGAATAGCTCCGCACGACGCTGGATACCGCATTCGCGGTATGCGAACCCGACTGCGCTATGCGCGTCGGCTTCGTGCCTAGTGGCACTGTCATAAAGAAAACACCCCTCATTTCGAGGGGTGTTTTCTTTATGGCAGCGGAACTAGGATTCGAACCCAGACATACAGAGTCAGAGTCTGCTGTGCTACCTTTACACAATTCCGCTAGACTATTGGATTTTTGTTATCGCGTGCGCGATAAATACAGAGTTTGCCGCTCGGGGCTTCACTCTCGAAAATCACACTTGCTGTACTGACCGCAGGTGTCATCTCCTCGCTTGGCAATATTCCGCATTCGCGGAATGCAGAGTCTGCTGTGCTACCTTTACACAATTCCGCTATTGCTTCAACGCTCGTCTATTTTAGCACAAACAAAGGGGTTTGTCAAGACTTTTTCAAAAAATTAGTAAAATAAAATGATATTTTTCTTTTTGTATTGTTTTTAGTATTGCCAAAATACTTTTTCTATGCTAAAATATTCTCATAAATTATTATTTAGGATAAAATGATGAAAAAAATAAAAACCTTATTTGAATTATTTATAACCTTATTTAAGA